>JAJPDY010000012.1 GCA_023252395.1 Nitrososphaera sp.
AACCGCCACTGCAGGCACTATCAGTTTTACGTCAAGCCTGCTTACATGCGCTTCGCTGGCTACAAGAATCCGCCTTCCACCAAGCATTGACAAAATATATCGACAGTCAGAAAAACAGGCGGACAAAATTGCAGGTATGATTGGTAACAAAGGCAGCTACCTGATACTTGGCGATGGTCTGGTATATCCTGTCGCATTGTATGGTGCGCTCAAGTTCAATGAAGTTTTTGGTGCAAGAGCCGTCCCTTATCCTGCAGAGGAATTTTGCCATTCCCCAATCTTTAGTATTAGAAAGAGCGACCAGATAATAGTAATAGCAGCAGAGAATGACAACAAAAAGTTGGACAAGAGATTGAACCAAGAGAGATTTTCTTCTGCTTACATCAACTTTAACGGCACAGGCATCGAGTTGCTATTACAGTCGATATTCTTTATGCAGCTGCTAATACTAAAGCTGGCGCGCTTGCGCGGGCTCGCTGATTGCTACTTTTTGAAGAACAAAAAACTGCTCAGGACAAGCTCGGATTTCATTTACGGCTGAGCTCAACTGGAAGCTCCGGCCTGTTGCCCCACTCGCCCCACGAGCCAAGGTACATCCGCACGTTCTTGTAGCCAAGCATCTTGAGCACGACAAAACTATTTGCAGCGCGGTAGCCGCCTTGGCAGTACGTGATAACTTCGGCGTCTTTTGGAATGTCGCGGTACATCTTCTCTAGCCTGTCGGCGCTCTTGAATGTGTCCTGCTCCAAGTTGTCATTCCAGTCAATGTTGACTGCTGACGGGATGTGGCCTGCGCGTGCAGCCCTTATTGCAGAGCCATCATATTCGCTTTTTGAGCGGGCGTCAAGTACTATAGCCTTTTTCTTTTTTATCGCGGATTTTATGCGGGCAAAGTCAGCCATGATCTTTGGGTCAGGCTTGCCATTGAAACTAGAATGAACAAACGGGTTTGTCTTAGTCTCTGTCTTGTACTCTTCTGCCTTCCATTTGTTGAGCCCTCCATCCAGCATGGCTACCTTTTCGTGGGAGAAATAAAGCAAAAGCCAGACACCTCTTGCTGCCGATGAACCTGAAACGTCGTCGTAAAACACTACAAATTTGTTTTTGGAAACCCCGATATTTGAGAGCAGGATCTTTGCCTGTTTGTTGAACTGCTCAATGCCCTGTTTTGAGGTGTCGATCCAGTGGAATTGCATGAGGTCGATGTTAACTGCGCCCGGTATGTGCGAGTCGGCATAGTCTGAAAACGGCCTCGTGTCAACTATAAGAAGGCTCTTGCTGCCAAGCATACGGCGCAGTTCAGAGGCAGATATTATGAGGCTCAAGGCGCTGCAAGATTTTTTAACGGTGCCAATATTTATTGCTATGAACCGTGGAGCTATTGTAATTGGCGAAGAAGCTAAAGGCCAGAGCGGATCCGGCTAAGGGAAATCGCCTCGAGTCCATCCGTGATGCCCATAACGTGCAAAAGCTAAGCCGGACGACTCGCATGGAAGACTACCTGGAGGTCATTTACGAGCTTATTGCACACAAGGGCTACGCCACCACGGTTGACATTTCCAATTACCTCAATGTTAGCTCGCCAAGCGTAACCAAGATGCTCCAGCGGTTAAACGAGAGCGGCCACGTCAACTATGAAAAGTACAGGGGCATAAGCCTCACAGAATCTGGGGTGGCAGTCGCAAAGAACATCCACGACAGGCACGGGGTTTTGGCCGAGTTTCTAAAGATCATAGGAGTCGACGAGGACACCGCCAACAGAGATGCAGAGGGCATAGAGCACCACCTGCACCCGGAGACTCTCAAAAAGCTTGAAGAGTTTATCAGACTTGTCAAGAGTCAGGGGCTTGGCGGCCTTCGCTAGTGTTTGCTCAAAAAGACCTTGATCTCCTGACCTGCTATTATCGCGTTAACTATCTTTCTTCCAGTGTCTGAGCGCTTGTCTATCTTTACCCTTGCCTTCTTGCCGACCTGGCTGCTCAGGATGTAGTCGTCCTCGATGTAAACGTCAACGGTTCGCCCCACCACTTCATCGTCGACAAGGATGTTCACGGATGAGCCACTTTCGCTTATGTCAAACTCTATCTCCTTGCCAAGCGTAGGGATTTTTGCCTCGACGTCTATCTTTACTCCAAGCATATCTTCTAATTCTGAAACGGTGGCGCCGCCCTTGCCTATCAGCCGGGGCGCCGCCTCTTTGCTGACTCGCACCTGCACCTTGTTCTCTGAAATGACGTTCACTTCAGCGTTAGGGTCAAACCTGCGCACGACATCCATTATCTTTGACTGTGCGAGCTTTTTTATGCCACTTGCTTCTGCCGAGCCTGCCTTGGCAAGCTTTGACACTGGCACCACCACGTTTTCCTCCCCATAGGTATAGATCTCGTATTCGATTGCGCCTGTTTCAAAGTCGCGTACTTCGACAAGTGGCCTTGCAAGGTCTTCTTCTGTCATGCCGGCGGGCACCTTGACTGTCAGGTTCAATTCGTAGACTTTCTTGATGCCGCCGTCGCGCACAAAGATTATCGTGTCCAAAATGTGCGGTATCATGCCAAGCTCGACTCTGCCCATGAAGCGCTGTATTGCGTCAAGCGGGCTGCTTGCGTGCACGACTCCGACCATTCCGACGCCGGCAAGCCTCATGTCTGAAAACACTGCAAAGTCCTGAGCTCTCCTCACCTCGTCAAAGATGGTGTAATCCGGCCTTACAAGGAGCAGGATGTCGACTGCCTTTTCAAAGCTCCCTTCAAGCGGCCCGTACTGCGTAACTTCGTCTGGCACCTGCAGGTCCCTTGGCGATTCAAACGTCTTGACTATCTTGCCCTTTTCAGAATAAAACTGTGCTAGGCTGCTTGCGAGAGTGCTTTTGCCAGAGCCTGGAGGTCCGGCGATTATGACGCCTTCTGCATTGCCTGCCAGCCGCTCCATCAGTTTGTCGCTTGCGTTATAGTCTGCAAGCACGAGCCGGACTATTGGCCTGACTATAGTCACTTCAAGCCCGTCAGAGAACGGCGGCCTTGTTATCGCAATTCTGAAATTGCCAAACTGTATGACCGTGGCTCCGCTTCTGCTAATCTCTACAGAGCCGGTGCCAGAGACCCTGCTTGCCTCCGACACTTCCTTTATGATGTTTGACAGCTGCGCATAAGTGGTCTTGTCTTCAGAAATCTTTACCAGCTTGAAGTCGCCGGGCTTGCCGCGCTTTGCCATAGGATAGGTCCCTTCTTTCAGGTGCACGCTCATCGTGCTTTCGTCAAAGTACTTTTCAAATTCAAGGTCGGTAGTCTTTGTCGGTGCCCGTATGTGCATCGATTTTATCCCCTGTGCTTCTGCGACAAGGGCCTGCACATAGTCTGCAGTGATAAGCGTGGCAGACTCTTGCATCGCAACGTCTTTGATTATCGCGTCTATCCTGCCCTGCTTTGCAAGCCGGATGTCGTTCAGGTCCGGCCTCTGCCCCACAAACCTGAGGCCAACTTTTTTGGCAGAGCAAAGCTCGTGCATCTTTTTTATTTCTTCAAGGCCGACAAAGCCATGCTCTTTGTTAGTCGACGCCTGCGACTGGAGCTCGTCTAGCACCGCAAGCGGGATTATGAGTTCGCTTCCTTCCCCTATCTTGCCGGCTTCAAGCATCTTTGTTATCTCGCCATCAATGATTATGCTGGTATCAAGAACGAATTTCATGTTGCTCAAACGATATCCTAGCTCCATCATAGGAATTTAAAGCATTTTTTATAAAACTAGCCTTTTGGCCAGATAATCAATAACAATTTAAGGCTGATATTGTGCATTGATCTTTAAATGAAGAAGGTAGAAGCCATCATCAGGTCGGAAAGAATGCCTGTAGTAAAGGAAAAGCTAAGGCAGATGGGAATTGGCGGCATGACGATTTCTACAGTATCTGGTTGGAGCAAGCAGCGAGAGCTTCATCTGCAATGGAGGGGGCAGCCTGTTGCATATGACCTGCTGCCAAGAGTAAAGTTCGAGATAGTCATCCCTGACGAGCAGGTGGACAAGGTTGTGCAGACAGTCATTGAATCTGCAAGGACTGGCGAGCACGGCGACGGCGTAATATTTGTCTCGACGATAGACCAGGCATTCAACATAGCCACGCTTGACAAGGACGAAAAAGTAGTCGTTTGAAAATGTACAGGAAATTGTCGCGTCTAGCAGTGGCAGCGACATTTCTTGTAGTCATTTTTGTTTTTAATTTCATTCCTGCTTTTGCCGCAAAATACTATCAAGAGCAGACGAACTTTTCAGAAACTTCGGTGCCTCTGGCACAATACAGCTGGGACCAAGACGAAATAGATGTCTGCATCTACAAGGAAAACAGCGTGCCAAACTCGTATTACGTATGGACAAAGCTTGCAGTGCAAAGCTGGCGCCAAGCGCTAAGAGAATATACCGACAACCAAGAGGCATGGGACATAACTGCCCGCTACGTCAAGTCTCAGGCGGCGCTTGAATCGTGCGACGTCAAAGTCTACATTTACGATACATACAAGGACTTTCATGACTACCCCGCCCAGACAGGGGCATATACTTCGGTAAAATACAACGATAACGGCGGTGACCTTGACGCAACGGTCTACCTTTCGCCACTTGTACTGCATGGCGACGGCAAGACTGAAATCAACCTGCCCTCATATGCCTTTAGAAATTCGGCAGTGCATGAAATCGGGCACGTACTTGGCCTCGGCCATATGCAATCGACGAAAGGGTACCTGATGTCGCCCCAGTTTGACTTTTGGGAAGAAAAGGACCAGCTGCCGATCACCACGCTAGAGCTTGGCGCGCTGGTCAAGATATACGGGACTGACGGATTTTGAATTGTTAAATATCTTGCAACAACAATTGCTAGACATGGCAGAAAAGGATAGCGCGCCTGTTGTATGCAGTAAGTGCAACACTACCTTCCCAACAGACTTGGAATATCTACAGCATTATAACCAAGAACATGCAGAGCCGGCAGAAAATATAGGATAAGGATCAGGCAACAAGCAGCTTTTCTTCGATCCTGTACAAGGCTAGGTTGACATAGTCGTTGGTAATAAGCGACGGTATCTTTAGCTGCTGACTTTTTGGAAGCATTGAGTTTATGGAATAGAGTATCTCGATTTTCCTGTCGATCTCGGACTCATTTTTGCACTCTTCAATCAATGCCGCCACGTTTCTGCGAATATGGTCCATTTTCCGTCTGCTGATTGAATAATCATGCTAGCTTATAACGAGTGTAGAGGTTGTACCAGTGCAAAGGGTACCTAACAATTCTTTATAGCCAGTCACCACTTGCGCGCCGCACAATCTCTATATAGGAACCAGCAGCAATTCCAAGTAGATGAATTTTGAATGCTATCTGCAAGCCGGCAAGATAGCATCAGAAGTGAGGGAAAATGCGCGCAGGAAATATCACGTAGGCTCGACTCTGCTTGAAATTTGCGAGTCAGTCGAAGCGCAGATCCGCAGCATGGGCGCCGAGCCGGCTTTTCCTGTCAATACAAGCCTTAACGACATTGCCGCACACTATACTGCAGAGCCGGGCGACGCCACTATTGTAAAGGAAGGCGACGTGCTCAAGATAGACATCGGGGTGCATATCGATGGCTATATCGCAGACACGGCAGTCACCGTGTGCTACGATCCAAAATATGAAGCGCTTGTCAGGACCGCCGAAGCGGCGCTTGGCGAAGCTGTGCGGATGGCAAGGGCCAACACCAAGGCAGGCGACATAGGCAGAACTATAGAGTCCACGATAACAAAGATGGGGTTCAGGCCAATCCAGAATCTGAGCGGCCATTCGCTTCAGCAGTATACAATCCACGCAGGCAAGTCCATACCAAACATCTGGACAAGAGGCTCTTCATTCGCGCTTCTTCCAAATGAGGCCTATGCGATCGAGCCCTTTGTCACGACAAAGGACGGGCAGGGAGTAGTATACGAAGGAAAGACGAGAAACATCTTTGGCATAACTTCCCGCAAGCCCCTCAAGGACAAGGAGGCAGACGACCTCTTGGAAGCCATATGGAGCAGGTACAAGAGCCTGCCTTTTGCTATGCGATGGCTCACTGACAAGTACGACGAAAAAGAGGTGCGCCGGCTGATGGACATCCTGACAAAGAAAAAGAACGTGCACGCTTATCCGATACTTGTTGAAGGGCACGGCAAAATAGTGGTTCAGGCAGAGCACACGCTGATCCCATCAGAATCAGGAGTAAACGTCATCACACTTTAGACTTGTTATTATCTTTGTCTGGCGGGTACTCGCCGTAAATTGCCGTGACAAGTGTGTTTGAAGAAGAACATTTTTTGCACTGCATGCCTGCGCCAAAGACATAGTCGCCATCCTCAAAGCGCCTCCTTGTTTTCTCGCTGCATGACTTGCAGGTATCTTCCGCGTATATCTCTGGTGTGACTTCCTTTTTCTTTCCAAACAGCATGTTACTGCCCAACCCCAAGCGTGTTGCCTACCCCTATTATCAGAACTGACTGCCCTTCAGATGTCCTGTCCTCAATGACAGAGTACACGGTGCTTGTCACTTTTTCAAACGAGTCTGCAATTTCCTTGCGCATTATCGTGATCGCGTCTTGGACTGACTGCTTTACAATGACTGCGTATACCGGAATGTCAAACTTTGTGGCAACATCTTCTATCTGGTACTTTTCAACGCCGATGCCACCTATCGCCGCGCCGATGCCTTCTGCGACAGAGCCTGTCTTTTCCCCTTCCAGTTTCAGCGCGGCGTCTATCATTATCAGGGCGTCAGGCTTGATGCCAAGTTCTCCAACAAGGCGGTTTATAGCTTCGCCGGGCCTCCCGACTGTCCCGGCAGGACCCTCGGCCTTGAGCAGATAGAGCTTTCTTCCCTTGTATTCGTCTTCGCTGTAGACCGTTTCTCTTGCAGCGAGCTTTTTCTCTTTTCCAAGCATCATGCTCCCAACGATCATAGGACCAATTCCGTCGCCTATCGGCTGGCCGCGCTTGAACGCGCCTATCGCCTTCTGCAGCGCTTCTGCTTCTTCAAGCAAGAGCGGCATCACCATCTGGAGCTGAACCAGAACGAACATGCTAGTCGTGCGCTTGCCCATCAGGTAAAAGTGCCTGACAACTTTATAGATTAAGTTCAGTGCAGTAGCCGCCTCCAGAATGTTCTCTACTCTTGTCACTTCCTGATCGCTTGCCCCCGTGCACATTTTCTTGACTTCAGCGCGCAGCCGCTCGTCCCTTGTCCTCATTATGAGATCGAGCTTGCGTACAATGCCGCTTGGGTCGAGATCCACGGGCATGATTGTAAAGTATTCCAGAAATCTGTCTACTCCTGCAGCGGGATCGCTAGGAGTCGATGATTTTATCGAGGTCTTGACGTAGTCGATTGCCTCTTTTCTTGCATTTTCCCTCATGGTCTTTAATTTGACAAGCGACTTTGAAATCTCGCCAAGGATGACCTTTGACTGGAATTTCTGCGCATACATCATAAAGAACGGGACTATTGCAATCGAGACGATGTACACCCACATTACCGGGTTGTTTAGATCAAAATCAGAAGAACCACCACCTAACAGGCTGCCAAGCTGAGATAGAAATGGAGAGAAACCGAACATTTAACTGCCTTTTTCCAAATCGATTTGGCTTGTGAGCTCAATTAAAGGTTACCATTCTTGTCATTTTTTATTGTGGCACATGCACTGGCACTTGACCATCTTCATGTCAAATGAGCAGTCGTGGTCAGGCCCGCATGCCTCGCCCACTGGCCATTCACCCGGGCAATCACCGTGGCGGTCACGCTTGCAAAAGAACGTCAGCATCCATGATGGAATTGGGTTACAGAAAATTTAATGTTTTGGGTTACATCTGGATGTTGAACAGCTGGGGTGCATAGATAGAGCCTTCCCGCACGCGTTTTACCTTTGCAACAGACAAATAGTGCGGCCAGACAGTCACCATTATGCAGCCTTCGGGCACCCCTTCTGGAACTTCAATGACTATCATGTCATCCATGTTGATGCCGTACTCTGCCAGCTTTTCCTTGGCAGATGCAACGTGGTCTGCAGGCATGCCGCTGCTGTAAACGTAGACCTTGCCGGTGTATTCTATCTTGTCTGCCGCCATCGCAGCAGGTTACATGCGGCTAGCACAAAAATGTATCTTAATCGCCTGCGTCGCCGAATATCAGCTTCATTTCGTCAAACGTGAGTTTCTCGCCGTTTGACATCTTTTTGAGCGCAGCTTCCTTCAGTGCGTTCCACTTTTCCTGATATTCCTTGTCGCGCTTTACCTTCTCCTGTATTGCTTCCTGCCTGTCCTTGCGCCTATCATCAGTCTCCCTCTGCCTTCTGTGCCGGTGTTCCGCGGCCTGCATGCGGGACTTTTTGAACGCAATGGCATTCAGTTGGGTCTCTATCATTTCCAACTTGGCACCAGCCTCCCTTACAGTATGGATGACTTGCCTTCTTTCTTCGTACAGGCTCTCCCTTAGGTTTATCAGGTTGTCAAGGCTTTCCTTCAGCCTTCCAATCTTGCTGCCGTGCTCTTCTTTTTGCTTGAAAATCCGGTTAACTTGGTCTTTCAAGTGGTCGTACTGCGTTGACATGGTGCGATACTGATCTTCCTTCTTGTGCATCATTTTCAAGGTGTGCAGCTTTGTAGCGATCTCTTTTGATCGGGCAACTAGCTTGCGCTCCTCGTCCTTTGAGAGCTTTTTGGTCTGGATGTCGCGCTCTATCTGCTCAAGAGTCTTTTGCAGGTTGTGCATGTCGCTTCGCTCCTTGCGCGACTTTGCCGCTGCGGCGCCGACCTTGTCGTCCAGAGTCTTCATCTGGTTCTTTGCCTCGATGAGATGGTTCCGGAGCTCCATGAATTTGGGGTATTCGGCGTCCTTCTCCTCGTTGACCAGCTTTAGCTTTGCCCGGAGATCGTCAAGCTGAGCTCTTTCCTCGTCTATTTGCTTCTTGACACTCTCAAGCTTGCTGTTGATCTCGTCAATTTTTTTCTCTCCGTCCTTTTGCTCTTCCTGAACCGTCTTCTTGAACTCCAAAAGAGTCTTTAGATTAGGGTCAGAATCTGGATTTTGACCAGAATTGTTGTTATTCGCAGTCGTTGTTGCCGTCAATGCGCTGCCACCGTTGTTGTCACTGTCTCGTACCACGTCGCTTACGGGTTGTTATAACATCAAAAATATATTTTTTGTCATTGTACAGGGGTTTGGTTGCATGAAATTGGCGCCGTTTTGGCGCAATTTGGACCGTCAGATATGCAACAATGGCAATCAAGCCACATCTTTATAAGAGCAGCATACGTAATGTAGGCTACGATGGACGATTTTGAAAAGGATTTTCCAGACTTTGACTGGAAAAACACTCCCGCCTACAAGCATCCAGGCGGGAAAGATTGTCCCTGCCCTAAGCATGAGTACATAAGAGAGCAGATCAACGTTGCCAAGACAGTAAGCGAGAACAACCAAGAGGTATCGCCGGAACACAGGCAAAGAGCCCAAGTGACTCTAAAGTTCTGCCCCGACCACTACGACGTATATTTCAACGAAGTCATCCCTTCCATGCCATTCAAGTATCGCTTTATGACAAAAGTCGCCTTAAAGCTTGGAGCAATAACAATACAAAAGCTGACCTATATGCAGTCAGACCAGTGCTTTTACTGCAAGTTTGGCTCTGGTGGCTTTGACAAAAAGGCAGAGCTTCCGCCAATCTAGATGTCAAGCAGGCCGGCAGAATTTAGCAGCATGTTCCTGAGCGTGACTTTGCTGTCTGATGAAAATCCCACAGATAGCATGTTTCTGACAAGTAGCGAAAGATAGTGGAAGCTGCTTGCAGACTCTGACCGGTACCCTTCATAGAATGCCTTTTCGATTTCGCCATATCTGCCAAGGTCCATGACGCTTGCGAGGAACGAGCCGATATCCATGCTTTTTGCATATTGCGAATTGCTCTTTTGTATAAAGCCGAGATCGGTTCTGATGACAGAGTCTCCTCTTACAAGGTAGTTCTGCGCCTTGTTGTCGACAAAAGCGTAACCGGCCTTGTGCAGCCTGCCAGTAAGGCGGCCGGCTTCAAACGCGAGCGACGCGACCTGACCAAAGGCAAGTGCCCGATACAAGTCGCCACCTTCGATGTACTCCTCTACGAGATCGTCGTCTGAAATCGAGATGAGCGCGGGAGTTGATATCCCCATCCTGCTCAGGTTATTTCTCATGTCGCGGCCCTCATTTCGCATTATCTCGCTAAATGTCGGCGGCGCAGATGGGTTGGCAAGAAGTATAGAGATCAGAGAATAGGTATAGATTATCAGAAATTCGTGGAACTCTTTTGTGGGTTTGTTTCGCTTTACCACAACCCTCTGGCCATTCCATTCTTTTACGGATACTTCGCGCTGCCAGTTCACAAAATACAAGCGATATTATCTAATAGCGCGGGACGCCGATTTTTACTTGTCGCTATTTCAATGCATAATAGCGAGTAAATCCATACAATATTGTTGCTGGTACACGAAGGTCACGCAAACGCAAGGAGATTCTTTACTCAAGCCAACGCTGGCAGCTATGACTCTATCGTGCGTTTTACAACCTTTGGACGGGATTTTGCGTGGAAACAGGAGATCCTGCGAGCTACTGGCAGGCGAAATTCCGTGCTGGAGCTTGCCTGCGGGACTGGCATATTATCTTCAATGCTTGTACAGGCCGGCAAGAGTGTAACCGGCCTTGACCTTACGCTTGAATACCTGGCTGCGGCAAAGCGCAGGGTGCAACTGCCACTTGCGCAGGGCACGGCAGAAGTCCTGCCGTACAGAAATGAATCCTTTGATGCAGTAGTGTCGTCGTACCTGGCAAAGTACGTTGACATGCAAAGGGTGGCTGACGAATGCTGGCGCGTTCTAAGGCCAGGCGGCATAGTGGTATTTCACGATTTCACATACCCTACAGATGGAGCCATGCGCGGCCTGTGGAACGCGTACTTCTACATCTTGCGGGTAGCTGGAAGGCTTGTCACTTCATGGAAGGCTGTCTTTGAGCAGCTGGACAACGTCGTTAGAGAATCAGACTGGGTCAGACAAGCAGAAAGCGCCCTTTCTAGCAGGGGATTCCAGAACGTATCATGCAGGTACCACACTGCCGGCACTGCTGCAATCGTGTCTGCAGAAAAGCCATGACTGCCAAGAACGAGACGCGCATTAACGAGTGGTTCGTCCCCAAGTTTGGCCCTGCAAAATTTAGAGTCTTTGTTGGCCTCTTGTTCCTGCCATACACAGGCATGTGCATTTCATTCGCGGTGATCGGCTCTTTGCTTGCCGGCGACATCGCGTGGGACAGGGCCGGCGCAATAGCCCTCATTTACGCGCTTGCTCTGGGAGTGTCTGCCCACATCGCGGACAGCATCGGGTCGAAAAAGGCCAAGCCGTGGGGCAGTTATTTTACAAAATCTCAGCTGCTGGCCTTGATGGTTGTAACTCTGGTTGCCGCCTATGCAATAGGCACCTACTACATCGTGTTGTTTGTCCCGCTGCTTGCAGTGGTTGCAGTGCTTGAAGGGTTCTTTCTGTTTGCATACAACTTTGAAACATTTGGCGGCCGCTTCCACAACAACTTTTGGTTCGCGGTTTCATGGGGAGCCCTGCCGGCTCTGGCAGGATATGTCATGCAGACAAACTCGGTTAGCGCTATAGCGCTTGCCGTTTCTGCCGCTACAGGGTTTGTCAGCTACCTCGAGATCAGGATGTCCCGGCCATACAAAGAGCTGAAAAAGGGCGGAGAAGACGAGAAGGCAAAGAGGCTTGAAAATGGCCTCAAGGCGATAAGCGTCAGCACCATAGCGTTCGCCCTTGCGATGCTGGCATATAGGATAATCTTATCATGATCGTCTTTGCTACCATAGCCCTGTGGCAAGCACCATTTTGAAAAAAGGCGACTTTGGCAGCATGATGTTGCAAAAAATCTCACAGCTTGAAAGCAGGTCGGGAGTAAAACTTGGTTATGCGCAAAAGATCCTTCTGGCAGAAACAGGAACGGTAGAGCAGGTGCTGAGCATACTGACAGGCTCGGCAGTTAGGGTTAAAGTAGTGCAGCAAAAGGAAAACGCGCGTACCATCACTAGAGAGTCCCTTATCACAAGCAAAGACACTGGCAAGGCGCTTATACGCGCGCATAGCAAGATCTTTTCTTCGTGCCTGCCTCCAAAGGTGCTAAGCCAGATAAAGCAAAAACAGGCAGGCATCGGAACGATAATCTACGCTTTTGGCCTCGAAACATTCAGAAAGATAATCGAAGTTGGCTACGACCCGAAAAACAGGTCGGTCTTTAGGAAATACAAGATAATCTACAGAGGCAGGGTGGCGTTCGTAATAAAGGAGGAATTGCTGATTGAAGGGAGCAGTGGACAAGGTGGGAGTTGAACCGACTATCTTATAGATTGTTTGGTGAATAACCTAAACTGGCTGCGAGGTGCATATTTCACACCGGTCTTTTGACACGCATATCATTATGCTACCAATTAGAGCATTACCTCGACCGGCAACGTATCTTGATAAGTGAGTGGGGCAGAGCTTGATTGTTGCCATTATTCATTCTGACGTTGCAATAGCCTACTTATTTGGCTTGGCTTCTTTTGGCGTGATTGATTAAACACAACATCGCGCCTGTTGACTTTTTAAGCCCTACACATAGCATCTTTTTCGAATGATTGATTATGCCTGCGTATCAAACATTCTCTTGGCGCGGCATTCTTCGATTAATGGCAAGATGCTTTGCATGATTATCTTGTCAAATGTGTCCGTATCGTGATCAAAGGCTATTAGCATGATGTAATCTTTGGATATTGGTATTGTAGCGCCTATTACTTTTTCGTATCGTGTCACTGTATAGTAGACCGGGCCCAGATTTTGTTCAAATGACGATCTCTTGAAATGACGTATCGCAGATTGCAATGCCTGTCTTTGGCCGTTTGCTTCTGTCATGAGCAATTGCAAATTCTTTCGTGTTTGGGATGCAACGATGTAGCCTAGTTTGTCGATGATCGCACAATGCCGAATAGATTTACTTAGTGAGAGAATCGTTTCTGGCAAATTATGAATATTGTCGCTGCTTGCCGTTGTTGTCATAAGCTTGGATACAATTAAAGGTTAATGGTATCAGCCTAGCGCGAATTATTATGTACATATGTCTCGCGCGATTAACCTTGAATATGGCGGTTAGGTCGTCTGACCACACAAGCCAAACGACCCATTCCAAATACGACCTAAGTGGACCGGGTGGGATTCGAACCCACGACCTCAGCA
>JAJPDY010000013.1 GCA_023252395.1 Nitrososphaera sp.
GGTATCTCCTTGCCGCACTCTGAGCACTTGCCCTTGTACTTTACCAAAAGCCTGATCCAGTCGCCCTTTTCGCTCATTTCTTGGCCTTCTCCATCACCTTTGCCAGCGATTCGCCGACCGACTCGTCATGGAAATTGTCGACTGCAAACTCTACAGGGTCGACATTTCTGTCAATCATTATTCTGACAAAATATGGCAGGACAAGCGAGCCGCAGGCGCTTTTTGACATGTGGACCGCCGGCGCAAGCTCAGCCAGTATCTTCCTAGTCGACTGCGACCTTGCAAATATCGGACCCATCACAGGCCAGGGCATCGCGTACTGGCTGTACTTTATCCCTTTCTGGCGCGACTTTTCGTACAGGCCGGTCGCAATCATGCGAGTCACATGCCTGAACAGCCTCCACTGCCTCATCCTGCCTGCCCTGCCGACCATCATGTCTGCCCTTGACAGAACGTCGAGCATCGCTGCCAAGTCTTCATGCCCCACGTGCGAAGAGACAATGCTTGAGAAGAGCGCGGCAATCATGTCCTTGCGCCGCGCCTCGGCAGTCATGCCTTCGTACCGCGGGTCAGAGAACGACGCGTCGGCTTTTGTCAAAAGCTGCATCGCCTGCTGCATGTCCGTAGTGGAAAAGTAGCCGTTTATGGCGTCTGCAATGTCGACATCAACGACATCCTTGTTTGAAGCAGTGGCGTAGCCGGCGGCGCGGGACTGGGCGCTGTTGAGCATCGAGCGTATGTCGCCTCCGCTGTTGTTGACGATTGAAATCCTGTCGCCCGGCCCAAGCTTGGCGCCTTCGCTCTTGAGCACGTGGTCAAGGAACAGCATCAAAAGGCGCGGCGGGACGGGGCTGAACTCGACTGACTTGCACACCTTGGCAAGATCCTTTATCTTTGTAGATTTTTCGTTGGCCGCCATTACCACCGGGATTGTCGGCTCTTTCATCAAATCTACCAGAGTGTCGAGGCCGCCCGAGTCCTCCCTGCCAGATATTCCGTCCACTTCATCCAAAAATAGCATTATCTTTCGGCCAAAGATGCCAACGTTCTGAAAAAGCGGGGCTATCCTTTCCTGCAGGACGTCCTTGTTCCTTGTGTCGCTTGCGTTCATTTCCACCAAGTCGTAGTCAAACTGCCTTGCGAGGGCGTTTACGAGCGTGGTCTTGCCGGTGCCAGGCGGCCCTATCAAGAGCAGGGGCTTGCTGCCGCTCACCCAGCCGGTCAGCCACTTGAGGGCGTCAAGGCGCGCCTTCTCGTTGCCGACCATCTGCTCTATTTTCTTTGGCCTATGCTTTTCAGACCACATCATTTCGTAACATCGTCTACCTTTTTCTGGAATTCAGCAAACGGCGCGCGCCGGACAAGCTCGTTGTACCAGTACTGGTTGTAGTGCCTGACAGTCAGGAAAAGAAATTCAAGAAACGGCCTTAGCTGGAAAGTTTCGGGCAGCATGTCAAGCGCAATCTTGGCTTCGTCAAGGTACAGCTCGCTCTTTGCCATTGTGAGCTCAAAGCCGCGCCTGACGTCGCCGGTGTTGAGCGCGTAGTAGAGCGGCCACGACGGCACCTTGACCGCGTTGTTCTTTATCGCGTCTTCCATCTCGTTTCCGCAGCCGACGCACTCGCCGGCCTTTGCCATGCCAAGGTGGAATATGTCAGAGAGCGGGCGGCGGTTAAGAGCCATGTTCCTGCCGGCGGTGCCCATCACGGCGCGGTATTTCTTGTAGCATTCCGTCATGTTCTCGTCGCTTATCGATGCCGGTTTCATCTTTAGCTTGACGTCGATGTACTGGCCAATCCTTGCGTCCCTGAACCCCTCTTCAAACGCCTTCAATACAGATTCTCCACCTTGCGCTATCTTTGTCCGGGCGATGGCGAGGATGTACGGGTTCATGAACTTGTAGTCTTCGAGGTATTCCAGATCCTCGTCCCTGTCGACTATCCTGTCCATCGGCTCCGAGAGGTCGATTGCGATGATATGCCCGTCAATGACTGCATTTCTCTTTTCTTCAGAGGGGCTGTCGCCGAAATATTCTGACGAGCCGTCGTAAAGCGCGTTGAAAACAGGAAAAGTCATCTTTACAAAATTGGAATTTAGAATGCGCTTGACCCTGTCGCCAAGGACGTCAGGGTTTGAAAGCCGCGCCTTGATGTCTGCAATGTTGTCGGTTGGTGCAAGCTCTGACGACCCCACTTCGTCTGTGAATTTTTTTATCGTGGATGAAGGGTTGTCGTCAGCAGAAATTGCCTTGTGCAACGACATGACGAACCTCTGCGCAAAGCCGTGGAAATCCTGCTCGGTCTTTTCCTTGTACTGGTTGAACTGCTTGTAGCCCTTGCTTCTCAGCAGCCCCTGCTTCATGATGTCCTTTCCGGCCTGCGTGCCCATCAGGGCTTCTTTTGAAAAGATCGATTCGTCCTTGCCGCTCATTCCTTGCCATCTATGATAATTTAACCATTGATAAGCGTAGTGTTATAGAGGCTAGGGGAGCCTTCCCGCCACGCCCTTGCGTCACCCGCTCAGCCTAGCCCCTACTTTCGCTATCACACTTGCAGCAATCACTTTTATTTTTTGTGAAATTAGAATATAGATGCAAAAAGGAAAATAACAAGTGGATTATATCTCCCATGATTGGCTGGAAAAATAGCTGCAATTACTTTATTCTTTGCTGCAATCATGGTTTTAGGAACTGGCTTTATCGGGGCAAATGCTGACGATAGTTCAACATCGCCCACACCGCTGGAACCAAAGGATCAGGCAGGCAACACGCTGAGCTCAGTGTCTTCAGGTCAGCTGGTCATACTGTCAACAGATGTCACTAACAATAATCCAGAGCCCACGAAATTTACGGCAATCATTGAAGTAAGGGATGCCAAGGGCGTCACGCTATTTCTCGGGTGGCTGGCAGGGACGCTGAATCCAGATGGCCATAACGGAGTCGGGCTGTCATGGGCTCCAAAGGAAGCCGGCACCTACCAGCTCAGAACGTTCGTTATTTCGGGATTCCAGGATCTTGAGATACTAAGCCTAGTCAAAACAAGCGAACTTGACGTGAGTTGATAAAATAAGAGAAAAGAGGAAAAAGAAAATGGCTTACCTTGAAGCCATTGCGATTCTTTCTTGCTCGTTCTTTTTCTTTACCGCGTGGCTTGCCATGTCGTTGTTTGAAGCCAGAATGATTTCCTTGGCAAGCGCCTCTTCAATCGCCTGCGGGTTTGAATAGGTCGATTCCCTTACGCCTTCTGCGATAAAGCGCAATGCAAGGTCGATCCTGCGCAACGGCGCAACATCAACCGACACGTGGTAGACTACACCACCATACACGATACGGGTCGTGTCCTCGTTTGGCGATGAATTCTCGATTGCCCTTACCAGCAATTCAACAGGGTTCTTGCCTGTTTCAAGGTGTATAATTTCAAACGACGCCTTTACGATGTTGAGCATCCTTGCCTTCTTGCCGCCCATCCTGCCGGTGTTCTTGGCATATTTCTTGCCGAAATGCATCATCTTGTTTGCCAGGCGCTCGACAATGTTGACGTCTGCCTTTTTCAGCCTCTGGTGCTCGTGCCTGCCAAAAGTTATCGGGATTACTGCCGGCTTTAGGCTGATAACAGTCTTGAGACCGGGGTCGTTTATGGCAATGTCAGTCATGTCCCACTTGTGGAACAGCTGGATGCTTACCTGCTCTTTTCCGCTCATCTTCTCGGCTTCTCCTTTTTACCGCGGACAAGCTCGTTGAGCGACACGCCATTGACCTTAAAGACCTGCCACCTGACTCCGGGGATGTCGCCCATTGCGCCACCCATGGAGCCTCCGATTCCGCCAATGATGACTTCGTCGTGCTCGTCAACAAAGTTGAGAGCGCCGTCCCTTGGCAGGAAAGCGGTCACTGACTTGCCGTTCTTTATC
This sequence comes from Nitrososphaera sp., assembly GCA_023252395.1. Classification (GTDB taxonomy): domain Archaea; phylum Thermoproteota; class Nitrososphaeria; order Nitrososphaerales; family Nitrososphaeraceae; genus Nitrososphaera. Next base: position 3,910 of record JAJPDY010000013.1, read on the forward strand.
AGCTGCACCCTGACGCACTTGCGCACGGCAGAGTTGGGCTGCTTTGATTCGATGCCTACCTTTTCCAGCACTATACCTCTTGCTTGCGGCGCGCCCTCAAGCGGGTTTGCCTTCTTGTCAAGCATGAGCATTCTTCTCTTGTAATACTTGTCTGCCCATCTGGCGCGGCTCTTCTTTGCCTTTAGAACCCTGCCGGCAAACAGTCCTAGCGGAGATTTACCCATTTTTACATACTCACCCTATTGTAACCTGTTCCCTGTTGTTCAGGGCTTACTATCAATACATTGGTTATTTGGAAGTATCGCTTCGCAAGTAGCCTGGCCTTCTCGGCGTTCCTGCCTTCCCTGCCTACCACTGCGCCCTTTTTCTTCTGGTCGACTACAACCACTGCCTGCTTTGAGCCATCGCTCCTGTCAGATAGCTTTACTTCATTTACCATGTCGGCATTTAGCATATTGCGTATAAATTCAGCAGGGTCGTCTGAAAATTCAACAAGCTCTATCTTTTTTGCAATCACGTTTTGCAGCTGCTTGATTGTCACGCCGCCCTTGCCAATCGCAAGGCCCATCTGGCCCTTGTTGACTACGAAAATGACGCGATCCATCTTTTCGTCGACGATGCAGTCCCTTGCCGTGGCACTTGTGATGCTCTGGAAGAGGGACATTAGACGCAGTTCGTCAGAAGATATCTTGATCTCTGTCATTTTTTACAGCGTCCCTGCGACGTGCGGTTTCTCAACAAACAATATGATATTCCATGCTCCGTGAAGGTCAATTTAAGTCTTGGCGGCCTTTGCTGCCGCGCCCTCTTGCTCTGATAATATGGCGTTTATCTCTTCGGTAGTGCCGCTCTTTATCGCAATGGCTGTGATCCGGAAAGGCTTGTTGCAGAGCTTGCCCAGCTGTACCGAGTTGCCGGGGAATTCGTAGACTGCGACGCTTGCAGACTTTGCCTGCTCTTCGAGTTTCGCCCTTTCGCCAGAGGCGACAGACTTGCTGACGATTATCAGTTTCGAGCCCTTGACCGACTGCAACACTTCCTTTACGCCGCTCTTGTACTTGTCGGCGGCTACTGCGTCCTTAATCACTTTTTCCAGTGCTCTCATTATCCTTCACCTTCATGTATAGGTCTACCATTCCAGTGCCGACTGGTACGGTGGCACCTACTATAACGTTTTCTGTCACTCCTTTCAGTGTCTCTATCTGGCCTTCAAGCGACGCCCTTGCTATTGTCGGGACCGTGATTTCAAATGCCGCCCTTGCGAGCACCGATGTCTTTGTTCCGGCGATTCCGTGCCTTCCTATCTGCTGGAGGTATCCCTTTGATGTCATCAAGTCTGCCACCAGCATAATGTGCCTAGTATCGACTTCCAAGCCCTGCTCTTCAAGCGTGTTCGTGATTTCCTTGATAAGCGCGGTCCTTGCTGCTTCAATTCCAAGCGTCTGCCATATCTCGTAGACGTTGTTTGTGGTGATCCTTGTGAGGTCTACCCCGTCGACTATTACCACCTTTGCAAGGTTAGAGCCGGCGGTCTGTATGACCCATTCTTCGTCCTGCTTTACTATTGTAACGCGCTCAATGTCAGGCACGCCCTTGACTCTAGTGTTGAGCAGCTTGCTCTTGAGTGTAAGCAAGGTCTGTGCGTCCGGCTCGTCAGGGACCGACACCTTGATCAAGAGCTTGTTTTCGTTGACCTTGATGGAATACTTTTTCTTTGTCCCTTCAAGCACTTCAGTGACGTTGGCCAGAGTGCACCCGCGCTCTGCCAGCTTGCCTTCTGACAGGTGGAACGTCAGGATGCCGCTATAGTCGGTTTCGGTCCTGTCTATCAGGTCGCCAATCTGCGTGAACAATATCTCCCTTGCCACTTCGAGGGCCTTTTCCCTTGACACCCTGTGCTCTTCGTCAAGGTAAATGTCCATGGTTGGAGTCACTGGCTTTTTGCGCGCGTCAACAAGCTCTATGAGCCTTGGCAGGCCGAGCGTGACGTTTCTTTCCTTGACGCCGGCAAAGTGGAATGTCCTGAGAGTCATCTGGGTTCCCGGCTCGCCTATCGACTGCGCGGTTACAACTCCCACTGCCTCTCCGGGCTCTGCAAGCGCCCTGTCAACAAGGTCTAGCGCCTTTTTCATCACTTTCTCGACTCCGTCCTTGCTGAGCTTGTTGTCAAGAAGTGCCTTTTCCAAATTGCTCTTCATCCTCGGGTTAAGGTGCTCGCCGTACTTTGTGACAATGTTCTTGATGACGTCTTCTGTCGTCTTGCGCCCTTCGTCAATTACTGATTCAGCTTCAATGAGCCTTGAAATGTTGACTGCCTCTCCGTGGTCGCTCTTTGCAGGGTCAATCCCGTCCTCGCCGTAAAGATACTGGACGATGTTGCCGTGCGGGTCGCGGACTGTCTGGTCGTACTCTATCTTCAAGTGCTCCAGCGCGTTGATTAGCCTTCTCTGCATGTAGCCGGACTGTTGCGTCCTGACTGCAGTATCTACAAGGCCCTCACGTCCGCCCATCGCGTGGAAAAAGAATTCCAGAGGCGACAGCCCGTCGCGATAGTTTGACTTGACAAAGCCCTTTGCGTCGGGGTTTGCGTCCCGTGGCTTAAAGTGCGATAGCGCCCTGTTGTGGTAGCCCTTCTGGATTCTCTTGCCCCTGATCGACTGCTGCCCAAGCGCCGCAGTCATTTGGCCGATGTTCAGAGTCGAGCCCCTTGCGCCTGTAGAAGCCATAATTACGCCCGAGTTTTCGTCTGGGAACGCTCTGTCTGCTGTTCTGCCGGCGCGGTCACGAGCGCGGGATAATTCATTGACGACGTAAAGCTCTAGCGCCTCTTCGGCTGCAAGACCCCTTGTCAGCGGGAGCGTGCCGTCGTTGTACTGCTGTATGAGCTCGTAGACTTTTTCGTAGGTCTTTTGAATGATGTCGCTAATCTCCTGCCTTGTTTCCGGCGACAGCCAGAGGTCAGAGTAGCCGTACGTGAATCCCCTGTGTGTGATGTACGTCTTGAGCATGGTGAGGATCGAGTCGAGGAACCTTCGCGCAGCTTCTGTGCCATAGTCCTTGGCAATCCTGTGCAGCACGCTGTCAGGCTCTTCAGCTCCAATCGACGCCTTGTCGATTACTCCGCTCATGAGCTCGCCGTTCTTTATGACGACATCCTTGCCTTCACCTTTTGCAGCCTTGTTCCATTTCGACGTGATGATAAAGTTAAAGTCCTTTGGCAGGAACAGCGAGAACAGCTGCCTTCCAGAGTACAGCTTTTGGCCGTCTTTTGTAGTGACTCCGGGCTCTGGCAACGGTCCGCGGTAGCCGCCAATCATTGCAAGGTTGGCAAACTCGTGCTTTGTCAGAGTCGTCCCGTCGCGAGTCAGCATGAACGCGCCGGTGATAAAGTCCCTGATGCCTCCGATGATTGGGCCTCCGTACCTTGGAGAGATGAGTTGATCTTGCACTCTCATGAGGAGAGTTGCTTCAGCCCTTGCCTCTTCGCTCTGTGGCACGTGGAGGTTCATTTCGTCCCCGTCAAAGTCTGCGTTGTAAGGCGGGCACACTGCAGGGTGCAGCCTGAACGTCCTGTACGGGAGCACCCTTACGCTGTGGGCCATGATTGACATCCTGTGGAGTGATGGCTGCCTGTTGAAGATGACAATGTCGCCGTCTGCCAAGTGGCGCTCTACGATGTAGCCAGAAGCAATCGAATCAGCGATAGCTTTTCTGTCGGTGACATAGTCGAGCCTGATCTTGACCCCGTCCGGCCTGATGATATAGTTCGCGCCAGGGTAAGTGTTGGGTCCGTTCATCACCAGCTCCTTGAGCCTTTCAAGGTTCCACTGCGACACGGTTTCCGGTATTGTGAGCTTTTTCGCAACGTCTGTTGGCACGCCAACGTCAGAGATCGTAAGGTTTGGATCGGGCGAAATGACCGTCCTGCTGGAAAAGTCTACACGCTTGCCTGAAAGCGAGCCTCTGAACCTTCCTTCCTTGCCCTTGAGCCTCTGGGTCAGAGTCTTGAGCGGCCTGCCGGACCTGTGGTGGGCCTGTGGGATGCCAGACACTTCGTTGTCGAAATAAGTGGTGACATGGTACTGCAAGAGGTCTACCAAGTCTTGCACGATAAGTGGCGGAGTTCCGGCTTCCTTGCTTTCCTTTAGGCGCTGATTGACTCTGATGATGTCGACAAGCTTGTGGGTCAGGTCGTCTTCTGACCTGATACCTGTTTCAAGTATGATTGAGGGTCTGACAGTCACTGGAGGCACTGGCAGCACCTGTAGCACGAACCACTCTGGCCTTGCGGTGTGGGGGTCGTAGCCTAGGAGCGTCAAGTCGTCGTCTGGGACATGGCTCAGCCTTTCTCGTATAGTGATTGGCAGCAGCCTGTTTTCGCCGGCGTCAGTCCGCTCTACAAATATCGTCGGCTTTGTGAATATCAAGTCGTACTGTTCCTTGCCGCAGTGCGGACAGTCCTTTACCTTCTTTGCGCGCTCTATTATCTCGTCTTTGATGTTCTCTAGCGTGATCACTGCATAAGCGGCCTTTGCGTCGCGGATTGCCTTGTAGTGTGCAAGCTCTTCCGGATCCAGCTTTATCCTGTTGCACGACCTGCAGGTGATAAGCAAGAGCTTGTGTATGTCGTCTACGAATGCGATGTGGAGCACCGGCTCTGCGAGCTCTATGTGGCCAAAGTGGCCGGGGCATTTTGCCGACGTGTTGCCGCAAGTTGCGCACTTTTGGCCCGGCTCTAGCGTGCCTAGCCTATTGTCCATCAAGCCGCCTTGCACTGGCATCCCGTCTTCGTCGTATGTTTCAGGCGCGGTGATCTCTGCTACAGAGAACTTGCGCACTTCGGTTGGTGACCAAACGCTGAATTTTATACCGCCTAATATTTTTGCAGATTCGTCCATCATCTCAATTACCCCCTAAACCTTCTCCTTCACAAGGAGCCTAGGCGCGACGTTGAGGCTCATCATCTCCTGCAACAGCAGCTTGAACGCGTACGCTATTACCACCGACGATATCTTGGCCTTTTCGCCGCACACCCTGCAGACGTACCTGCGCTGCTTCACGTCATAGTACGCAAGCAGCCCGCAGCGCTCGCAGACGTTGACCTCTGCCTTGTCAGACTCTTCCAAGAGCCTGTCTTTCAGCATCATTGACGCGCCGTAGGCAATCAAACAATCGCGCTCCATCTCTCCGAACCTGAGACCGCCTCCACGTGCGCGGCCCTCTGTCGGCTGCTTTGTGAGCATCTGGACCTGTCCCCTTGCGCGGCTGTGGATCTTGTCTGCAACCATGTGGTGCAGCTTTTGATAATACACGACTCCAATGTAGACATCTGCCGGGAACTTTTTGCCAGTCCTTCCGTCATACATTGTCTCCTTGCCGGTATACTTGAAGCCGTACTGCTCCATCGCGCCCTTGATGTCGTCCAGCTTTTCGCCCAAGAATGCCGAGCCGTCGACAATCCTGCCACGAAGGCTTGCGGCTTTTCCGCCAAGTGACTCCATGAACATGCCGACTGTCATCCTTGACGGGAACGCGTGCGGGTTGATCATGACGTCAGGAACCACGCCGTCTTCGGTGTATGGCACGTCTTCTTGGTTGACCAGCATGCCTACAACTCCTTTCTGGCCGTGCCTTGAGGCAAACTTGTCGCCGATTTCAGGGATGCGCATGTCCCTGACTCTGATCTTGTACATCTTGCCGCCTTCGACTGACTGTGTAACTATTACGGTGTCGACTACTCCGTTTTCTGACGGCCTGACTCCAACTGATGTGTCACGCCTGTACGGACCCTTGACTTCGAACTCTTTGTATTCTTCCATGAACCTTGGAGGCGAGGTGCGCCCGATCAGTATGTCTCCGCCCTGCACCACTGCTTCGTGCATGATTGCGCCGTCCTGCTCTAGCAGGCGATAAGCCTTTTCGCCCCTGTATCCGCGGATGTTGGCATCTGCCTGCGGCAATTCGAAATTATCCTTCATGCCGCCTGGGTATTGCTTTGCTTCAGCTTCATAGATTCTGTAAAAGAACGTCCTGCCAAGCCCCCTGTCCACTGACGACTTGTTAAAGACTACTGCGTCTTCGATGTTGTAGCCTTCAAACGGAAGCACTGCGACTACTGCGTTCTGGCCTGTCGGGCGATCCTCAAGTCCAAGCAGGTTCATCGCCTTTGTGCTGACCACTGCAGTTTGCGGGTATAGCATGAAATGCTGGCGGACGTAGGTGCTTGCGTTCATTAACGGAGTCGAGAATCCAAGGCTCTGCTTTGCCATCGCGCTTTCGTAGGTGTTCCTTGGCGACTGGTTGTGCTCGGGGTACGGGATGATTGACGCGCCGACTCCAAGGATTGCTGATGGGAATATCTCTAGGTGCGTGTGCTTTGGCTCGAGCTTTTTCGGGTCGATTGCCACGTAGCAGTTCTCTTCTTCGTTTGCGTCAACGAGCTCTATAACTCCCATGTAGAGCAGGTCGTTCCACGAAAGGAATTTTTTCGAGACTTTTTCAATCACTTCATAAGTTACAAGCGGCTTGTTGTCCCTGATTACTACCAGCGGGCGCAGAACGCGGCCGGCGTTGCAGCTGATGTAAAGGCGCTTTGTTGCCTTTTCGTTTTGCGAGCTGTACAGGTAGATGCCCACGTGCGAGTGGATCTTGCCCGACCTTCTCATGGACCTCAGAGTGTCAGCAAGGTTGTCGCCTTTTTCGACGTAGCCGATGAGCCTGCCGTCGACGAACACCCTTGTGCCGGCTTCCCTCAGGTCATGGTCGGCGTCTTCGACAGTCTGCACTCCAAGCTCGTACAGCTTTTCGGTGACTTCGGCGCTCTGCACGTTGACTGAGATTATAGCGGAAAGCGCAAGGTTCTTGACAAGGCCACAGTTGGAGCCTTCAGGCGTTTCAGCAGGGCAGATGCGGCCAAAGTGGGTTGCATGCAGATCCCTTGCTTCAAAGTTGGGCTGGCTTCTTGAAAGAGGCGACTGGATCCTGCGCAGGTGCGAAATAGTGGACATGTAGTTTGTCCTGTCCAATAGCTGCGTGACTCCTACCCTGCCCCTGCCCCAGTTGCCTGTTGCAATGGCGTTGTTCAGCTTGTCTGACACGATGCCGGGCCTGACAGCGGCAGCGACTGCGTTTATGCCGCGCTTTTGCCCCGAGCGCTCCAATTGATATTTCATGTCCCTTATCAAATTGCGGAAGGCAGTCCTGAAGAGGTCTGCAAGCATCTGGCCTGCAAACTTGATCACCTTGTTGCCATAGTGATCCTTGTCGTCGGTGTCTATCCAGCCAAGCTTTAATTCAATAAGTTTTGATGCGGCTTCGCCCAGGAACAGCGCCTTTTCGTGCCTGTTGTCAGGGTTCTTGCCAATGTGCGGGAGAAGACCCCAGTCAAGCAGGGTTTCGGCCCTCTTTATCTGGAACTCTTCGAGCATGCCGGGCGCAATTCTCTTGCTGATGTAGACGATTGCATCCCTGCTCGTGTTGACGTCGCCGGACTTTTCAAATGATGGTTCCAGCTCGTCCTGTATAATCTGGGTGAGAGAGACAGAGTCTGCGATGTCTTTGTCGGATTCAAGGCCAAGAGCCCGAATGAGAGTGATAAGCGGGATGTCTACTGGCGAGCCGGGGATCTTGGTCACTATCGAGCCGTCAGGGCGCATGACCAGTTCGAGCTTTGCCCTGTAGCCAACGATTGAGGAGTACACCTTGGCCTTGTACAGCAGGGCGCCGGTTGCTTCCTCAGAGTCGACGATTATCTTGTTGTATGAAAGATCCTCAAGACCCACGATAACGCGCTCTGAGCCGTTGATGACGAAATATCCTCCAGGGTCGCGCGGGTCCTCGCCAAATTCTACGAGTTTTGACTCTGGCAGGTTGTGCAGGATGCAGGTGTTGGACTTGACCATCACCGGCATGTCTCCAATATGGATAAAGCGCGATTCCAGAATCTTGCCGTCTTCGACTACGCTGCACTCTAGCATCACGGGCGACGCGTAGGTCAGGTTGCGGAGGCGCCCTTCCATCGGGGCGACGTGGGTGATAGAGCCATCGAGCTCCATTATCCTCGGCTGCTGGAGCTTTATCTTGCCCAGCTTTATCTTGTAAGGATATTCTGCAGTTTCAATTTCAATTTCTCCTACCTCGTCTATTATGCTCTGCAGGCCGCGCTCCATGAACTCGTTGTAAGAGTTCAGGTGCTGCCTTGCAACGCCTTCCCTTCTTAAAATGTCATTAATAATCGGCCACATCTCGATAGAATTCTCTATCATTTCGTGTACTCAACCCTCTACTACGTATCGGTAATATACACTTTCACCCGCAGTCGGGCTCTTTCTCGTGATCTTGATGATGTCGCCGGGCCGGACGTCCAAGTCCTCAAGCGCCTTGTCGCTTATCATGATGTACGGAAGCTGGCCGGGCTTGGCGTTGTACTTTTTCAGGATTTCTTCGGCGTCCTTCTTGGGCAGGATTTCATGCTTTGGCTGGTAAGCATGGTTCGTTATCTTTACTACCTTCTTTTCAGACAACTGAACGCACCTCCAAACGGGAAAATAGCTTCTGCTGAGAAAACATCAAAGTCAAATTTAATAAAGAAAAAGTGAGCATATATAAGTATTCGCAATTTATTGTATGGGAATTTGATTTTCTTTTGAAAATTGAGGTACGATATTTAATCAGGTTATCTGAAATGAGCTTGCGCGTTAGAGTTTATTCACAAAAAGGATAAATAGTAATGGAAATATAGGCGTGATAGGTGTGCATGAGGGATAATGGACAATAAAGCGTATGCACTATTAGCTATATTGCTGGCATCAGTTGCATCAGTTGCGCTGATTCCTGCGTATGCAGCAACAACAATAACAGTACAAACAGACAAAGACAGCTATGCAACAGGCGACACCATCAAGTTCTCTGGTAAAGTGACCGTGGATACCGGGTCTATAAATCAGCCAATTCTGATTCAGGTAAAGGATCCAACTGGTAACATTGCCAGAACGGACCAAGTCACGGCGGCTGCAGATGGATCATACACTTATTCATTTCCGTCTGGAGGCCCGTACATGACCAAGAGTGGAGCCTACACAATAGTTGTGACGTACAACAAGATAAGCAACACAGGGAAATTCGAATTTGAAGCTGCTCCTGCATGGAAGACATTCC
>JAJPDY010000014.1 GCA_023252395.1 Nitrososphaera sp.
AGCGCCGGGAGAGGGACTCGAACCCTCGAGTCCCGAAGGACATCAGCTAGCGCGTCATACCCTGCACCTATGATCTCGAGGCTGACCCCTTTTAGGGTCTACCGTGTGACTTACCTAGCTTGGGTACCCCGGCGCTCTTCCTGAACCGGCATTGCAATTTATGCCTTTATCAATTAAAAAATTATATAATTCATGTTTTACACTACCAATGTGCTGGCAACATCAATTAGGCTACCCACCACTGAAGAGATACGGAAATTGTCAATGTCGGACATTGCAATCGCTGCAGGTCTTGCAGACGAGCTTCGCGATAGGTTCCGCGAATACATCCACATCGACCCGTACTGCCTGCCCGATCCATTTGGCGAAAAGGACGACTACAACTACTCTGCCATACTTGACAAAGAGAACCCGAACAGGGTGGTAGCGATGCTTGCCAACAAGAAAGATTCGCTCCCGCAGCTGCCGTGGTCGGCGATACTTGGCGAGCGCCTTGTAAAGATGTCGCTGCCAAAGGAAGATGCGTATGCTATAAAGCACGAGCTGATGCCTAAAGAAACCAACAATTTCTATCCGTACAGGCGAAACGGCATGAGGGCTGGTTACGTGATGTTTGCGTTTCAGATCTGCGGCCAGCGCTAGTCCCGCAGCTCGACTACCGATATCTTGTGGAACTGCCTGACCATCTGCTCTAGCGATTTTCGCACGTCTTCTTCGTCGCCGCTAGAAATGCGGAGCACTTCAAGCAACAGGTCGTCAAAGGTGATCCCGTTGCACATGTTCCAGAGCGAGACTGCGGTGTCGTTTACTCGGTAAGCCTCGCCTCTGTCGTTTATCAAAAGTGGCGTCCCGTCCAGGTCGTTTGCGACCTCGCCTCTCCGTAAAATTACTTTTTTTGTGTCGCTTTCCCTTTTCAACAACATTCCGTCGTCATCATCGAGCTGGGACTACTAGGTAATACCTGGTTATTATCCATATCTGTCAATTGTTATAGCTGCTGACGAAATCAGTCGCGTGTTCACCAATCTTAAAATAAAAGATTATTCTGAAATTTTCTAGTGATCTTTGAAACAAAGCCGAAGCCACGCAAGAAGGTAGTCATGACAAGGCAGGCTGCAGACGGCATCATCACGTATTCCCGGGCGCGGCACCCAAACGAAGCTATCTTGGTCTTGCAGGGCAAGCAGAACAAGGAGCAGATAATAATCAACGGGCTTGTCATCCCGCCCTTTGCTTCAAGCGGCCCATTCTACTCCGGCTTTCCAATACACGACTTGCCCTTTGACGGCTCGTACGTCGGTTCTGCTCATTCCCACCCCGGAGGCTCAAACAGGCCGTCGCTTGAAGACCTAAACAGAGGGTTTTACGGCTATGTGTCAGTCATAATCAGCCACCCTTATGAAGACGAGACGATAGCAGCCTACGACAGAGACGGCAAAAACTATGAAATCACGATAGTCGATTCTGCGTGATCATTTCCTTCTGCCAAAGTCCAGCTCGACTCCCCTCTTGCTGTCGTAGCTGAAAACAAACGATTCGTCAGGCATTATGGGAAAGCTTGAGAGCATCGCGGCTGAACACATCGGGCACTTGTCAACGACTCGAGCCTTGTCGAGGTACGTCGCACACCAGTAGCAAGTCTCGCACAGCATAAAGATCGAGGGCGCAAGCACTGGCTTTGGCAACGGGTAGTTATAACATAAGGGGTGGTTATTTACATTTCATATCCAACATTTTTGACATATTTCTGATTTTATGCAGCGATGCTGGAAAACTTAATAAAAGAACAAGCCCAACTGTTCATTGATAGCGTTGAATTGGATGGCGCAGCAGATGGCATGGATAATTGTGTCACTTGCCATAAGCCTGGTTTTGACTATGTGGTTAGGATTGTGGGGAATAATCCCGTCTATTGCAATTTTCATTGGAATTTCCTATTACATGCGCAAGCGCGCGATGGCTCGCATGGGAATGGGTGGCGGCGGAGGAGGATTTGGCGGCATGCTCGGCGGAGGCGGAGGGATAAACTACATCTGCATCGCCTGCGGCCATCGGTTCAAGGGAGGCGCCTGCCCCCGTTGCGGAAGCAAGATGCGCAGGGCAGACTTTTAGCAACATGACACTTGAAGAGCTACGCCAAAAGGCATTTTTCCAGAACACGATAGACGTCTGGATAATGTACTGCGAAGAGCGCGGCTGGGACTGGTACAGCATCGACGCGTACAGGCGCTTTATCAGCCACCTCAATTCAAAGGGAATCAAGATGCAGAAATTCCCTCTGTGCATCAAAGAGTCAGGCGGGATGTTCGAGCGGGGCAAGGACAAGACGCAGTTCCTCGACCAGCTATCCAAGATCCCGACGGACGACGCGGCGGCGTTTACCCTCAAGCTGAGCGGCGACACGATTTCAGCGATACGCTCCTTTGTCAACTAGAGTCTAGAAAATTTCAGCTTGTAGGCACCACAATTTAGCAGGAACATCTAAAGCCGGATTATGCGAGTCACAACGCAGTGCCTGAAGACGAGCTGCCGGTGGGAGTGGAGCAAGAGGATGCATCTCCTGAAGAAATGGCGACAGTAGCCACGATAGAGCCGGTAGCAGACAAGCCAAAACCAGAGCAGCTCTTTGACAGCATCGTAGGCTATGACGACGTGAAAAAGTTGTTTGCAATGTCGCTATCCTCAGACAAGCCTGTCCACATACTGCTTGTCGGCCCGCCAGCGTCTGCCAAGACGCTTTTCATGCTGGAATGCATGAAGCTAGAGCGCTCTTATTTCACGCTTGGGAGTCACAGCACAAAGTCTGGCATGATAGACTATTTGTTTGAGAAGCGCCCACGCTACCTGATAGTGGACGAGATAGAGCACATGCCAATGAAGGACCAGACCGCGCTCTTGAGCCTCATGGAAACCGGAATCGTCGCCGAGACAAAGTTCCAGAAGACTAGAAACACGCAGCTAAAGACCTGGGTTTTTGCCACGAGCAACGGCACTGACAGGATGCTAACTCCATTGCTGTCAAGGTTTGTAGTCCTGCATTTCAAGCAGTATTCCTTTGGGTCATTCCAGCAGGTGTGCACCCACATACTTGGGCGCGAAGGAGTCCCGCCAGAAGTTGCCGGAGCGATAGCAGACGCGGTGTGGACAAAGCTCAAGTCAAAGGACATCCGCGACTGCATAAAGATCGGGCGCCTTGCAAAAACAAAAGAAGACGTCGAGTGGATTGCCCAGACAATAAAGAATTACAAGCAGTAAGTTTTTGCCAGTGTATAGAGCCTCTATTTTTGCCCATCAATATGAAAAGTTAAAAGTTTTTGTGGTGCCATCATCTGTGGGATAGCAGGAAATGGGCCTAGACCTCAAGCCGCTGGTGACGCCTGAGCCGATGAAGCTCCAAGAGCTGTCAGGCAAGGTAGTCGCAATCGACGCCTACAATACAATTTATCAGTTCCTCAGCATCATAAGGGGGCCAACTGGCGAGCCGCTTACAAACAGCAAGGGCGATGTCACGAGCCACCTGAGCGGCCTGTTCTACAGAAACGCAAACCTGCTGATGGAAAACATCAAGCCAGTCTATGTTTTTGACGGCAAGGCAAGCGAGCTAAAGAAGGCAGAGATTGAGCGCAGGAGCAAGCTAAAGAAGGAAGCCACTGAAAAGCACCAGCTGGCGATTGAAGAAGGAAGAATTGAAGACGCTATGAAATATGGCAAGCGCACTTCGGTCCTGACAGACAAGATGGTCGAAGAGTCAAAAAAGATGCTGTTGCACCTTGGCATCCCCTACATTCAGGCGCCATCTGACGGAGAAGCGGCTGCGGCGTACCTTACAAAGCGCGACCTTGCCTTTGCTGCCGCCAGCCAGGATTACGATTCCATCTTGTTTGGCGCGAAAAAGCTGGTGCGCAACTTGGCAATCAGCGGCAAGCGCAAGGTGCCAAACCGCAACGTGTACGTCGACGTAGAGCCTGAAACGCTAGAGCACGCAAAGGTGCTTCAGGAAATCGGCCTGACTCACGAGCAGCTGGTGGACGTCGGGATACTGATTGGCACCGACTTTAACCCGGGTGGGTTTCCCGGAATTGGCCCCAAGACCGCGCTCAAGCTGGTAAAAGAGAGCGGCAAGCTGGAAAACATTGAAAAAATAAGGCACCTGCTGCCAGACGTGCCTTATCAGGAAATAAGGAACATCTTTCTCAACCCCGAGGTCCCAAAGGTCGACAAAATCGAAATTGGTGAAGTCGACCGCGAAAAGGTGCTTGATTTTCTGTGCGTTGAGAAGAGCTTTTCAGCGGACAGGGTGAGCGGCACGCTTGACAAGTTGCAAAAGTCGGTGGCAAACCGCAGCCAGTCGCTTGAGCAGTGGTTTGGATGATTTTTCTGCATTGAAATTTCATTTTTCGATGCTTTTATATAGAAATCGAAAGGCTAATGGCATGTATTGGTAAACCCGAGAGCTTGGCTTGCGGAAGGAATAGCCACTTTTGCACTTGTATTCTTTGGCCCGCTGTCAGTCACGATGGCTGCAGTGTTGTTTGGAACTGCCTTGACACTTGACGGAATAATCATGATCTCGCTAGCTCATGGCGCTGCCATCGGCATCATGATCTACGCGTTTGGACACATCTCTGGGGCGCACATCAACCCGGCAGTCACTATATCAATGATGGTCACAAAGAACATCAACGTCAAAGACGGCGCGGGATACATTGGCTCGCAGATAGTGGGAGCGATTGTTGCTGCAGCTGCGCACATGGCAATCCTGCCGATAGCAGGTGCCAAGGTGAACTTTGGTACGCAGGGCGGGCCAAGTGAATTTCTTAACTACAGCGCGGCTTCGGGCGTAGCAGTAGAAGCGATACTTACGTTCTTCCTTGTGACAACAATATTCATGGCTGCCGTCCACAAAAAGGCCGCTGCCGGCATGGCGGGTATCGCCATCGGTGGCATGATATTTCTGCTCCACTTGGTAGGAGTGCCGCTCACAGGTGCCAGCATGAACCCTGCAAGAACCTTCGGCCCGGCTTTAATTTCCGGCCACTGGGAATTCCACTGGATTTACTGGGTCGGCCCAATAGTCGGCGCAGTGATTGCAGGTCTGATAATGCAGTACCTGTACGTCAAGAAAGACGCAAAAGAAGCCAAGAAAGATGAAAAAGCGACGGCCTAGGCCGCGCTCTTTTTTTATTTAAAAAATTATGATACGTCCAGCGCTCGTGAGTGCTTGCGGGTGTGCGGCCTCTCGCCGGCAAACTTTCTCCTCATGTGCCCTGACGGCCTGCCGTGTATCAGCTCAAGGAACCATGACTCATGCTCTATCTCTTCTTTCAGGATGTCTTTGGCAATGTCATAAGTAGCTGGATCTTTACCCATCGTCAGGTTGCACATCTTGTTCCAATTGACAATGGCGCCCTGCTCTGCCGCCAGGCATTTCTTCAAGATTTCTTTTATGTTAGTTCTGGGCGTTGGCAGCTGGAGGAATTCGCAGCCAGACATCCTGACAAACTCTATCGCGTCGTTTGGCAGGCTTCCGCCAAGCTCGTAGATTCTCTGGATGCACGACTCAAAGTGGCTCAGGTCTTCAAGGCGCGCGTCTTCTATCACGCCCTTGATGCCTTCGCCTTCAAGGCCGGTGCAGTGCGCGCGCAGGTTGGTGAAATAATAGTATGCGGTAAATTCCACTGATGCGTTAGACACCAGCCCCTTGACTATTTCGTCGATGTTGGCACCATTCTGCTTTAGCACGTTTATCCCCACCACGTTAATTTTTTCTTCTGACATAATCTTCTATACCACTTCTCTGTTCGAGAATGCACCCGTTTAAGTTTTTTTATAGGTCCAGCAGGAACCTTACCGTGGCGCTGCCACTTGCCTGCCTGATCTCCATCTCGTGGTACGTCACTGCCTTTATCTCCACCTTGTAGTGGTGCTTTTGGAGGTTCAGTTTTTCCCCCTTTGCGACTCCTTCAAGCGAATATCCATTATCTTGCTGGATCTTGACAGAAAATTCCGACATCACAATCCCGTCTGCCACGAGCAAGAGCATCACCTTGTCAAGCCAGTCAAACAGCAGCTCTTGCAGGTCATGGCCGCTGGCTTGTATCCTTACCTCCCTGTCAGGCTTGACCCCTTTCAGGTCAATCATTGTGTCGTTGAGCGCCTTGGCGGCGTTTTCAAAGGCTTCTTCAAGCGTGCTTCCGTACGCCTCAATGACTGCGTCTGTCATGTGGTCGAGATACCGGTAGCCGCCTGCCAACGCCAGTCTGAACTAGGCGACTG
The DNA here is from genome assembly GCA_023252395.1 of Nitrososphaera sp. GTDB lineage: Archaea > Thermoproteota > Nitrososphaeria > Nitrososphaerales > Nitrososphaeraceae > Nitrososphaera. The sequence continues at coordinate 6,277 of JAJPDY010000014.1, forward strand.
TTATTATACGTTCATCGCAAAATCTAAATGCTAACGCACTGCTGGCTACTGTGTGAAGCTAGAGCTTCCGCGTGGCATGCGTGACTTGGAGGCAGAAGAGTTTGCCAACATCAGCTATGTCAGAGACAAGTTCTTTGAAACCGCTAGGCTGTTTAATTTCAAGCTGATGGAGCCGTCGCCACTGGAGATGCTTGCCACGCTTGAAGCAAAGAGTGGTGCTTCAATTTCAAACGAGATTTACGCTTTCAAGGACAAGGGCGATAGAGACGTCGCACTGCGCTTTGACCTGACCATCGGCCTGACGCGCCACGTCACTGCAAGGCGTGACCTAAAGATGCCTGCCAAGATAGCGGCATTTGCCGGCGTGTGGCGCTACGACGAGCCGCAGGCCGGCCGGTACCGCTACTTCCACCAGTGGGACGTTGAAGTTTACGGCCCGTTCAGCCAAGAATCCGACGCCGAAGTCATCGAGTTTGTCTCCATGTTTTTCAAAAAGCTTGGCCTGCAAGTCGTAATAGAGGTTAACGACAGGCAGCTTGTCGAGCAGTTCATCAAGACAAAGCTTGGAATTTCAACCGAAGAGGCGATGCTTGAAATGTTCCGCGCAGTCGACAAGGTGCCAAAAAAGGGCGCGCAGGGAGTGCTATCTGAATACAAGGACAGGATAAGCCCTGAAAAACTGCAGGCACTGATAGAGTTATCGACGGTGAAAGGAACCGTCGACGAAGTCGCAAGCAAGGCCGACGTCAAGGACCTTGCAAGCTGGCAGAAATTTGCCAGCCTCATGGACTCGCTCAAGTCAAGGAAGGTGGAAGGCGCGCGAGTCAACCTCGGGATCGTGCGCGGCCTTGACTATTACTCTGGCGTAGTCTTTGAAGCGTTTGACCCATCAGCCGACTCGGGGGCGCTCGTAGGCGGCGGAAGGTACGACAGGCTTACGGAAGCCTTTGGCAGAAAGGACATCGGCGCAACAGGCGTCGCCGGCGGAGTCGAGCGAATAGTGATGGCTCTGCAAAGGCATGGCATACTGAAGCAGATTAGCAAGCCGCTGGTCTATGTCGCGTACGCTTCAGACGACGTCCGGGGCAGGGCGCTAGAGATTGCTTCGACACTTAGAAACGAAGGCATCATGACAGACTATGACATACTTGGCAGGGCACTTAGAAAGCAGCTGGACGACGCGTCGACAAAAGGCGCGGCATTCACAGTCATTGTTGCGCCAACTGAGCTTGCTTCTGATAAAGTCACGGTCAGGTCAATGAAAGACGGCGCTGAAAATAACTATCCAATAGACATCTTGGCAGAAAAGCTGCAAGAAATGCTCAGAGCTTGATCATTGCCGCGCTCTTCATCTTGACTATCCCACTTGGCTTTTTTTCATACACTACCCTGACAACGAGGTCGGGCGGGTCGTAGCTGATGTACAGGTCGCCGGTGCCTAGTAGCTGCAAATCATAGTTTATCTGGATCTTGTCTTCAGCTATGCCATTTTCTGCAAGCTTTTTCTTTGCCCTGTCTACAAGCTCTTGATCAGAAGTGTTTGGCGCCAGAAAGACCTTGGAAGCGCTTGCGGCATACTGCGACAGGTCGACCATTTGGATGTCGAACAGCCAAGCGGCTATTAACTTTTGCTTGCCTTTGCGGCGGCAGAGCCCTGTGTGATGCCGACTACTCTGAACTTGTACTGCGGCAAGTTGCTGCGGTACATCCTCGCATAGCTTTCGGCAGCTTCGTGAGTAGAAAAGACCTGCCTGACTCCGTCAACAGACACCTTTTCGCCATACACGTCAATGATTTCCACGATGTACGACTTGGGTAGCTTTTTGGCCTGTTTGAGGAGCATAAAGACGCTCATTGCAAAAAACAACGCTGCGGCAATGAATATTATGGCAAATTCAAAGCCCCTCGTAAAGGCAAGGAACGGGCTGACGACGTAGTCATATAGCCACGAGTAGGTAAGCCCAAACGATTGCATTATGATAGCTGCAATTGTCCCTAGGAGCATGTTATTGCTACAGTACCTGTCTAATCTTCAACCAAGATAAGGCTTTTGGTGCCCTGTTTAATACAGGTTTTAGAGTAAACACGATTGCTTAAGAATCACCACGAGACAATAGGTGAAAAGATAAGATCACGCCTGCAAATAATACATGAAAGATATTTATGAGAATAAATTGCCCACCTGAAACAGAAGGGATGCGCTAGTTGGCTGACACTATTTCTCACGATGTCTTGATAATAGGCTCCGGCCTTGCCGGGCTCCGCGCGGCAATATCCGCGGCTTCTACTGACAAGAACGTGGACATTGCAGTCATTTCAAAGGTGCAGGTGATGCGCTCCCACTCGGTGTCGGCAGAAGGCGGGACAGCGGCCGTCCTGTACGAAGAAGAGGGCGACAACCAAGAGTCGCACATCTACGACACGGTCAAGGGTAGCGACTTTCTTGCAGACCAAGACGTCGCCGAGCTCCTTGTAAAGAACATGCCGTATGAGATTTACCAGCTGGACCACTGGGGGATGCCGTGGTCGAGGCGCAAGGACGGGAGGATTGCCCAGCGCAAGTTCGGCGGTTACTCGTTTCCGCGTGCCACGTTTGCGCAGGACAAGGTCGGCTTTTACGAGATGCAGACCCTCTACGACACCTGCCAAAAATATGACAACATTCACTTTTACAACGAATGGTTCTGCACCTCGATACTGCAGGACGGTGGCAGGTTTCAGGGCATAACTGCGATTGAGCTAAAAACTGGCAACTTTACGATATTTCGGGCGCCGGCAGGAATCATTTGCACTGGTGGCGCCGGCAGGATTTTCAGCTTCTCAACTTATGCGTTTTCGTCGACTCCTGACGGGCTTGACATGGCGTTCCGTGCTGGGCTTGCATTGAAAGATATGGAGTTTGTGCAGTTCCACCCAACGGGCGTCCTGCCGTCCGGCATACTCATTACAGAGGGAGCGAGGGGCGAAGGCGGATACCTTGTCAACAACAAGGGTGAGCGCTTTATGCAGAAATATGCGCCCGGCAAGCTAGAGCTTGCGCCAAGGGATGTCGTCTCCCGCTCGATGATAAAAGAGATCCAAGAGGGGAGAGGTTTCAAGCACGAGACGGGCGTCGACTGCCTGAAACTCGACCTGACGCACCTTGGTGCAGAGCGCATAAAGGAAGTGCTGGCCGGCATCAGGGAAATAGGGATCAAGTTCTCCGGCGTTGACATTATTGACGAGCCAATCGAAGTAAGGCCGGTCTGCCACTACATGATGGGGGGCATACACGCAAACATTGACGGAGCCACAGAGCTGGCAGGTCTTTGGACGGCTGGCGAGGCGGCGTGCAACAGCACGCACGGCGCAAACAGGCTGGGCGCCAACTCGACATCCGAGTGCATCGTATGGGGAAGGATAACCGGCGAGCTTGCCGCAAAGCACGCGCTGGCGCACAAAGGCCAGACGTCAATCCAAGAGCAGCAGGTGCTTCAGGAGGAAAAGCGGATCTATGACGGCCTTTTCCGCGGCAGAGGAGACGTGAACCCCTACGAAGTGAGGAAGCAGATGACTGACACGATGGACGACAAGGCATATGTTTTCAGAAACGAGCAGGGGCTCACTGAAGCGCTGAAAAAGATAAGGGAGCTAAAGGCGTCAATGTGGAAGCACGTCGACGACAAGGCAAAAGAATACAATACCAACTTTGTAAACGTGATGGAGATAGACTCGATGCTGAGGACTGCAGAAGTGGTGCTTGTAGGCGCGCTTAATCGGCGCGAGTCGAGGGGAGCTCACTCTAGGACAGACTACCCAGTCCGTGACGACACCCACTTTTTGAATCACACTCTTGCATACTTTGCCGGCGACGGCGGTCCCAAGATGGCTTGGCACCCTGTCACGTTCACGCGCTATGCACCAGTGGAGAGGAAGTACTGATGGAAGCAGATCGCAGTAACCGCGAAGGGCTGATGGGGTGGCTCAACCCTGGCCGCTATGGGTGGGAGCGCGTTTCATACTGGTTGCAGAGGCTGACAGGAGTTGGCTTACTAGCTTACTTTATCGGCCACGTGTTCGAGACAAGCTCGCTTACACAGGGTCCTGACGCGTGGGCCGCAATGCTAGAGCTCACGCAGACTCCGCTGGGACACACAATACTCTTGCTTGTAATCGGCATGAGCACCTACCATTCTGCAAACGGCATCAGGCTGATATTTGCCCATGGGGGCAAGGGGCTTGGCAAGCCGGGCAGGCCGGACTACCCCTACGACGCAGTTTCTCTAAACTACAGGCAGAAATCCGGGATATGGATAGCGCTGATACTTGCCGCAGTCGCGATGCTGTACGGCGCGTCGGTGCTCTTTGGAGGCGAGTAACATGATGCTAAGAGAAAGCCAGATAATGAAAATACACTACATCACTGGCATTGCCGCGCTTTTCGTAGTGGCGGTCCACATCATGATGCGCCTGATAATGCCGTACAGCCTGAGCCTAGAATACGAAAACGTCATTGCAAATTACCACAACGTGCCATACCTTGTGCTGCTAGAATCGATACTGGTGCTCATTGCAATACACGGCTTTAACGGCCTGCGCATAATCCTGCTTGAATTGCGCCAGAGCAAGGCATGGGAAGACGGGATCACTATCCTGACAATAGCTGCCATGATGGCAGTAGTTGCTTACGGGACGCGCACTATAATCATAGCCAATGGTTTTGGCTTGGGGTTTGAATAAAAAATGACTGAACAGGTAATTGAAAAAATAGAATCAATGGAAAAAAAGAGGGAGAAAGAAAAGCACGGAAAAGAGACGATTAGAAGCTCTGTAGTGCTCAAGATATACCGCGCCAACAAGCGCGCCGGCGAGCAGCCGCATTACGACTCTGTCGAAGTGCCGGTGCAGCGCTGGACCACCGTGCTTGACGCGCTATTGCATGCAAAGCAGTACAAGGACCCGAGCATCGGCATCCGCTACTCTTGCAGGATGGCTTCGTGCGGGTCGTGCGGCATGAAGATAAACGGCATTCCGCGCCTTGCGTGCTACACCAAGGTGTCAGAGCTTGAAGGCAGCACCGTAACAGTCGAGCCCCTTGCCAATTTCCCGCACATACGCGACTTGGTCACCGACTTTGCCCAGTTCTTTTCGCACCACCACGACGTCAAGCCGTTCGTGCAGAACGAGAATGCGGACATCAAGGACAAGAACAAGCTGTCCGAGTTCATGCAGAGCCCTGAAGACTTGGACAAGTTCCTGCAATTCTCGTACTGCATAAAGTGCGGGCTGTGCTATTCTGCCTGCCCTACAGTCGCGACTGACACAAAGTTCCCCGGGCCCCAGGCGCTTTCGCAAGCCTATCGCTACTTTATCGACAACCGCGACAATGCGACCAAGGACAGGATCAACATTGTAGATGACAAGCACGGCATCTGGCGTTGCCACTTTGCAGGCTCGTGCAGCTCGGTGTGCCCCAAGGGGGTCGACCCGGCACTTGGCATCCAGCTGCTGAGAGGCCACATGCTCGGGTTTTCAAAGAACGAGAAAAAGATAGCCGACTTGCAGGACAGGCTAAGAAAAGACGAGGAAGCAAAACAATAGCATTGTGGGACGCCGAGACCTACGACGCAGTTTCTTCCATACAGGAAGCGTGGGGAAGAAAAGTTGTTGAATGGAGGATCTGGCGGGGCAGCGAAACGGTGATGGACGCTGGCTGCGGGACTGGCCGGCTCACAAAGCTTCTGGCGCAAAAAGTTCCTGCAGGGACGGTTTACGCAGTTGACATTGACCACAACATGATAAAAGTAGCTGCAAGGAACCTGAAAGATGCTGGCAATGTCAAGTTTATAGAGTCAGACATATCAACAGCAAGCCTCCCAACCAAGGTCGACGTCATATTCTCAAATGCCGCAATTCACTGGATACTTGACCATCGCAAGCTGTTTGAAAATTTCTGGCAACTCCTTGATGACAAAGGCGAGATCATGATCCAGTGCGGAGGGCACGGCAACTTGGAGAAAATTATTTCGATTCTTGACGAGATCAGAAAGCGCGACGAATTCAAACCCTTTTTCACAAGTTGGAGAGAATCATGGTACTTTGCAAAGCCACAAGACACATCGCGGTTACTGCAAGACATCGGCTTCAAGAGTGTCAATGCACACTTGATGGAAGACTCGGCAACATTTGCTGACCGCAACAGCTTTGCGCTATTTGCAAAGACTGTAGTATTGAAGCCGTATCTTGCCCTATTGCCAGATCAGCAAAAGGACAGGTTCTTGAAATTATTTTTAGACGAGATAGAAACTCGCCACAAGAGCATGTGCTGGGTGATGGATTATGTCCGGCTGAACATCAGGGCAATAAAGTGATCAGGCAGACGGCTTGTTGTCCGCAGGCTTGGCTGGGTACTTGCTCTCGTTGACCTGCTTGTTTATCGCGTCAGCCATAAAGTGGTTGGCCACGCTGACCTTGACGTCATTAATGCCAGTCAGCTTGTAGATGTTGTCTCGGACGTCCTGAGCTATCTTGAAGCCAAAGACTGCCGGGCAGAACGGGCTTGTCAGGTGCAGGTCCACCTTGACCTTGCCTGAATCAATGTCGACCTTGTCGATAAGCTCGAGTTCCATTATAGAAACTCCGATTTCGGGGTCGACTATCTTGGTCAGCTCGTCAAAGATCTTTCTGCGAGTCTGCTGCAGCTGCTCTTCCTGACTCATATATTACAGTAAATTGCTGCGGATACCATATTTAACCATTCATATCT
>JAJPDY010000138.1 GCA_023252395.1 Nitrososphaera sp.
GTCGTGTTCAAAAGCGATATGCTGGTTGCAAGCACCGATGTGCCGCCGGGCATGGGGGCATGGCAGGTTGCGAGGAAAAGCATTGTCTCCTGCGCGAGCGACCTTGCCGCAAAGGGCGTCAAGCCAGATTCAGCAATGATATCACTTGGCCTGCCAAGGAACTGCACAAGGCCGTACGTCGAAGGGCTTGCGCAAGGCTTTGCCATTGCGTCAAAAGAATTCGGGGTAAAGATAGTGGGCGGCGACACGAATGAAGCTGCCGGGCTTGTAATAGACTGCAGCATGGTAGGATTTGCTCATAGCAAACTGCCGAAAAGAAACGGGGCAAGACCGGGCGACTTGGTAGTAGTGTCAGGCATGTTCGGCCTTGCGCCGGCAGGCCTTGCAATCATGATTCAAAACGCGACGGCTGCAGGAATATTCAGAAAGCAGGCAGTAGAATCAGTACTCAGGCCATCACCAAGGCAGGACTTTGGCATGGCGCTTGCAAGATATTTTTCGTCGTCGATAGACTCTAGCGATGGCCTTGCAATATCGCTCTACGAGCTGGCAGACCAGAGCAGAGTCAACATTGTAATTGATGATGTGCCGGCTTTTGACGGCGTTGAAAAATTTGCACAGGAAAACAGCCTTGACGCGCATGAGCTGGTGTTCCATGGAGGAGAAGAGTACGAAATTGTCGCGACTATCCCAAAGGCAAGATTAAAGCAAGCCGAGGCGGCGGCAAAGAAAGCAAAGGTTAGCCTGCATGTCATTGGCAGGGTGCAAAAAGGGGCCGGCGACGTCTTTGTCGGGAAAAGGCTGCTTGAGAACAGAGGCTACACCCACTTTAGCAGCAGGCGATAACGTTTTTAACCCTCTAGAGAGGCGAAGAAAGCATTCATGTCTGAAACAAGCGAGATTACGCAGACAAGGTGGGGAGTAGCCCATATCTTTAGCAGTTACAATAACACTCTGGTTCATATCACCGACCTGAGCGGGAGCGAGACAATATCGTTCAGCTCTGGCGGTCGCCACGTTACCGCTGACCGCTACGAGTCATCGCCCTATGCGGCAATGAAGTCGGCTGTCGCAGCCGCCGACGTTGCCAAGACAAAGGGCATAAACGCACTACACATCCGCGTGAGAGCAGTTGGAGGAGTAGGCCCGAGAATCCCGGGTCCAGGCGCCCAGGCTGCCATCAGGGCACTTGCAAGGGCAGGCTTCCGCATCGGAAGGATTGACGACGTCACTCCAATACCGCACGACACGACAAGAAAGCCGGGCGGAAGAAGAGGACGCAGAGTCTAGAGCGATTTCATTTCCGGCGCCATTTTTATCTGGGCGCCGCAGCCCCTGTTTTTCAGCTGCATACCAAGCCACGCTATGAACTTGTCCTCGAATTTCTTGCCTTTTGACGCGTCTATCTCGCTGCCATTCTGCGCGTATATTTTCTCGACAAATTGGCCGGCAAGGAAGAGCTTTGCAAAAAACCAGCCGGCGCTTGGGACAGGCTCGTCGAGTGCAAACTGGTTCTCAAGGTTGCATGCCTTCTGGTACTGTGCCAGCATGTCTACTGCAATCTTGCTGTCAGGCGGAAAGTCAATCGTCTGAAAATCGAGGATAAATGTGCCGATTATCATTCTTCATTCTGCTGCTTTAGTTTGTCTGAGAAAGAAATGAGTTTGCCCTTGTCTTCCACCTTGATAGTGGTGTTTACCCGCACGTTGAGGCCGACTGACCGGAAAAGCGCTAATAGCTCGCCGCCTGAAATCCTGCTTGTTATTTCACCAGATTGCAAAAGCTCTGCAATCCTTGAAACAATCGCCTCTGTCTGCGCGGGAAACTGCGAATATGCAAGACCCAGCACCTCTTCACCCCTGTCATACAGATAAGCAGAAACAACTTCTCGGGCAGACTTGACCGGCTGCTGTTGCCGCGCCTTGACTTTTTCAATTGCAGCCGCCTTTTCCTTCAGCTCTTTTAGCTTGCGCGCCTTGATAATTTCAATATCCGGGTCGTCAGACATTTAGCCCTTTATCACCCCTATCGGCACGAGCCTTACCACCTTGGTGGCTATGCCAAGCGAGTGCGACACCTCTGCGACAGAGTCGACGTCCTTGTACGCTTCTGGAGTCTCCTCGACCATGCCTTCCATTGTGAGTGCCTTGACATAGATTCCCTTTGACGCAAGGCCGCTCTTTACCCCTTCGGCGGTGTAGCTCCGCTTTGCGGCAGATCTTGACATTGTCCTGCCGGCGCCGTGCGCAGTCGAGCCAAAGCTGAGGTCAAGCGACTTTTTGTTGCCTAAAAGTATCCAGCTGGCTGTGCCCATAGACCCCGGTATTATCACCGGCTGGCCGATGCCCCGGTACTTGCCGGGCACCTGATCCATCCCTGCAGGAAACGCCCTCGTGGCGCCTTTCCTGTGCACCACGACGTCGCGCGTGCCTTCGCCGTCTATCGTGTGCCGCTCGACCTTGGCGATGTTGTGCGCAACGTCATAAACAAGGTCCATGTCAAGGCCGCCTTCGCTAGCGCCAAAGACGCGCTCAAACGTCCTTCTAGTCCAGTGGGTTATCATCTGCCTGTTTGCCCAAGCAAAGTTAAGGGCAGAATACATCGCCTTTCTATAATCCTCGCCTTCCTTTGAGTTGTTTGGCACGCATGCAAGCTCCCTGTCTGCAAGGGTCAGCCCGTATTTCCGCAGCGCAGACTCTGAAACGCGAAGGTAGTCCGTGCATATCTGGTGGCCAAAGCCCCGCGAGCCGCAGTGTATCAGCACGGTCAGCTGACCTTCCTTTTCAAGGCCCATCGCCTTTGCCGCACGCTCGTCAAATATCTTGTCGACTTTTTGCACTTCAAGGAAGTGGTTGCCTGAGCCAAGCGACCCTAGCTGCGACGCTCCTCTCTTCCTTGCAGTGTCTGAGACTCTTGCAGGGTCTGCTCCGGCCATGCTGCCCCCTTCCTCGCATACCTCGGCATCATTTTTGTCGCCGTAGCCGTGGCCGACGGCCCACCTGACGCCTTCAACCAAGAGCTCGTCAAGCTCTGGCTTTGTTAACTTGATAGAGCCCTCGCTTCCGACTCCTGACGGGATGGACCTGAAAAGCTCATTAACAAGATCTTTGAGCTTTGGCCGCAGGTCGCTTTCGGTCAGGTTAGTCCTGACAAGCCGCACGCCGCAGTTGATGTCATAGCCCACGCCACCGGGGCTAATCACGCCTTCTTCGACATCAGTTGCCGCCACGCCCCCTACTGGAAAGCCGTAGCCCTCGTGGCCGTCTGGCAGCACGACCACATGCTTTCTGACTCCTGGCAGCGTTGCCACGTTTGCCGCCTGGTCTATCGTCCTGTCAGTTGCCATCTTTGTTATCAATGATTCATTAGCGTAAATCGTGACTGGAACCTTCATCCCCTTGTCAGGGTTTGGGTCTATCCGGAATTCAAGATCGCTTATTTTCTTTATCCGGTGGTTGCCGCTCCTCGTTACAATCTCGTTCAATGCTGCTACTGACTTGGTTCTTGAAGTTATTATAAGCCTTGCTTACTTGCCGATAGCTAGCAAATCTGTA
>JAJPDY010000139.1 GCA_023252395.1 Nitrososphaera sp.
ATGTTTGTGGATTTTGGGATCGGTATCTTTAGAGTCACCACGCCGTTTTCATAGGTGGCCTTGCCCACGATCTTGTCTTCTTCCTTGACAGACAATGGCAGCAGGATCTTTTTGTCAACCTTGGCCGGCCTGTGCCGATAATGCACCGTTCCAAGCGCCTCTGCCGGATCTCTTTTCGCGTTGATTGTCAGAACGTTGCCGTTTATCCTGAGGTTAATGTCCTTCTTGGCAAAGCCCGGGAGATCAATCGTGACTACCAGATCGCTGCCCTCTTCGACCATGTCGATGGCTGGCATGACAAACTCGTAAAACTCTCTTGACCTGTTGTCCAGTTCCCTTGTCAGCTCCTTTGCCATGTATCTTCCAATACCCATGATCTAAATCCGCGTCAATGGTATAAATCCTTTATTTTATTGGCGCAAAAACAACAAAAGTAAAAATAGTCCAGCAAGGATATGCAAGCAAATGTACGCAGGTTCGTACGATATGCCCAGCTGCAACGCATGCGGCAAGGAAGTCAGGCCGGGCGAGTTGTCTGAGAGTTTTTCATGCCCAAAATGCAAAAATGCAAGAATATGGCGCTGTGAGGGCTGCAAGGGCAAGCAGAAAAAGTACAAGTGCACTGCCTGCGGCTACGAAGGCCACTAGGTCAATACCTTGAAAAAGTTCCTCACAAGATCCTTTTGATCCTGCGGCATTGAGATGAACGCCTCTACAAGCTCTTTTTCTACAGTTATCTCCTTGGCAATGACGGACCTTAGCTTCTTTGCGTCCAAGGGTGCGATGCTGTCTATTGCGCCGGTGCTGTAGGCGAAAATGTATTCGTTAATCACCTTTGCGACAAATGCCGGCGCCACCTGTATGAGAAAGAGCATCCCCTCCTTCATTGTCTTGGCGCTCTGGTCGCCTGCAGGCAATGAAGATATGTACGACTGGAGCAGTTTTGTGCGCTTGTCGCCAAGTTCTTCAATTGACGATGCAACGAGCATGCCAGTGTCTGTCAGTTCGTAGAACGGAACCCCCTCGAGCTGGAGCGCCCTTGGGCCCCTTCTCAAGGGCAGTCTCCCACCTTCCTTAACTACTCCCGCAGGGATTAGGACCTCATCAAGGTCACGGAATATGCCAGAGTAGATGTTTTGCCAAAGGATGCCGTGCTGCTTGGCAATGGCGTGGGCTATGGAGGTTCTGGTGCGAAGCTCAGGGCTCTGCTCGGTCGCTAGGTGGGCGATTATCCCGCGCTGCCTCTTTGCCTCGCCTGTAAACTTGTTCTTGCGGGTCTTGAACGTGTCAAATATCGCAATAGTGGATTTATCGTCCTTCACTTGAGCTACGACCATTTCTACACAATGTTTGTTAATATTTTAATTTGTTGGTTTTTTAGATTAAAATTCTCAATATGTCCCAAATGTAAGTTACAAACCTGAAGCTATGCCAAATAATACTCAACATCTTTTTATTGATGCTTATATGCACCCTAGCAGTGGCAAAGGGCAAGATAATTGTAATAGAAGGGACCGACAAGGCAGGCAAGACGACCCAGTCACGCCTGCTTTTGGAGGCTCTCAAGGTGTCAGGCAAGGTTTGCGTTATTCTGGATTTCCCGGATTATACCACGCCAATAGGGATGGAGATAAGGGCGTTTCTCGACGGCAAGCGCGATTACCCCTCTGAAGCCAAGCACCTGCTCTTCTCGGCCAATAGGTGGGAGAAAAAGAAAGAGATCGAGAGCATGGTGGAAAATGGCACGCTTGTCATCATGAACCGCTACTGGCAGTCAAACCTCGCTTATGGTACTGCAAACGGGATGGACGCCAACTGGCTCCTCAAGCTCGACAAGGGTCTGCCAAAAGAGGACCTCGTCGTTGCGCTCTTGGTCAACCCCGCCACCTCAAGCAAGAGGGCTGAAACGCAGGACATCTTTGAAGCCGACGCCAACCTTGCGGCCAAGGCATACAAGAACTACTTGAAATTTGCAAAACAGTTCAAGTGGAAAGTAGTGGATGGCTCTAAAAGCAAAGAGCAGGTCCACCAAGAGATAATGAAAATAGTCCGAAAAGAGCTTAAAGTTTAAGTCCTCTCTGTTGCGTGGTAACAATATATGGACTTTGCAGGCGAGATTGCCGATCCCATCCACAAGTACATCAGGTTCTCGCAGGTCGAAAAAGAAGTCATCGATAGCCCGGCGTTTCAGCGCCTGCGAAGGATAAGGCAGCTCGCCGGCGCCCATCTCGTCTACCCGAGCGCCCAGCACTCCCGGTTTGAGCACTCGCTTGGGGCCATGCACATAGCCGGCCTTGCAGGCGAAAGTCTCCTTGGCAAGGGATACATCGACCATGCAGAGGTGGTACAGGACCTCAGACTTGCAGCCCTCTTGCATGACATCGGGCACGGACCATTTTCTCATTTGTTTGAAGAAGTGCTGGAATACCGGTGCAAGACCACGCACGAAGAAATGGGTAAAAAGATAATCATGCAGAGCGAGATTGCCGACATACTGGGCAGGCACGGCAACAGCCCCGACCAGATATGCCGGCTCTCGTTTGCCCAGTCAAAAGTCAATTTCTTAAACGAGATCATTTCAGGCGGCCTTTCAGTAGACATTATGGACTACCTTCCACGCGACGGGTTCTTTACCGGAGCAGAGTATGCAAACGTGCACTACCACAGAATAGTGAGCTCGCTTGAAGTTTCAAAGAATCGGCTTGCGCTAAACAAGTCTGCGCTTAATTCCCTTGAATCGATGCTGATATCGCGCTATGAAATGTTCAAGGCAGTGTATTTCCACAAGACAGTGCGCTCGGCTGAAGTGATGCTTCTCCACTCGATGACCGATGCAGACGAGGCGCTCGGGCTGACAGACACTTCGCTTGGAAATTATCTGCGCCTGACAGACGAAGCGACGCTTGACCGGCTCTGCGCTCTTGATGGCAAGTATGCCTTTGCGGCAAAGCTTGCATGCGACTACCGCGACAGGCGCCTGTTAAAAGCAGTTTATGAAAAATTCCTGCACAAGCGCAAGTCCAAGATGGACAGAAAGACGCTTCACGCGCTTGCATTGCGAATCGCGGACGCGGCAGGAGTTGAAAGCAAATATGTTTTTGTTGACGCTTCACGCGCGGCTTCGATGCCGCTTACCCCAAGCAAGGAAGAGATGTACTCTGTATTGGTTGTAGACAAGGAACGAGTTTATGAAATGCCGGTGTCAGACATACCACTTGTAGATTCTATATCCGGGTTCTTTGACATGCTCCGCGTCTACACAACGGCAGAGAACCGTGAGAAGGTAGAGCGATCTGTTAAAAAGGTGCTGGGCTACCAAGAGACCCTGTACATGGGGGGCAAGGTTCATGGGTAAAGAGCGAGTCGTGATAAAGCTGTCCGGCAGGGTGTTCAGCGACGATACTGCAAGCGAGCTGAAAAAATATGCCGCCATGCTTGCAGAAGTAAGCGACAGGGTCCAGCCCGTAGTTGTGGC
>JAJPDY010000140.1 GCA_023252395.1 Nitrososphaera sp.
CTAATCTGCAATAGAATCTCGCTCCGCAACTCTTTTTACAAAGCTATTGCAGGCTAGTCATGTATGGGCGCATTAACTTGGATAATTATTGCAGTAATCATACTGGCAATTATCGGGCTTGGGTGGCAGACGTTCTTCTCTGGCATCTGGCAGGGCGCCCAGAAGGTAGGCCAGAATCCCGTGGTGCAGAATTTGACCAACGAAGCCAAGGACGGCGCCAGTGAGATCATTAGCAACGCTACAAAGTAGCCGATATAGACATATCTCTGCAGGCAGCCAATGAGTTTGTTGATACAAGTTTATTTTGACGGCCTCTGCCAGCCAGTCAATCCCGGCGGCATCGCATGTTATGCTTTTGTTGTAAAGAGCGAGGGCAAGACCATCCACAGCGACTATGGGGTGGCGGCAGAGCCTTTCTCAAAGGACGCCACAAACAATGTCGCCGAGTACACCGCGCTTGTAAAAGCGCTTGAATGGCTTATTGCCAACAACCTCAATTCTAGCAAAGTCGAGATAAAAAGCGACTCGCAGCTTGTAGTCAAGCAGCTGAGCGGCGAGTACAAGGTGAAGGCAAAAAGGATAATCTCACTTTACAGTCAGGTCTTGCTGCTAAAGAACAAGTTCAAAGACGTAGAGATAATGTGGGTGCCAAGGGAAGAGAACAAGGAAGCTGACAGGCTGACAAACAAGGCATACAACAAAGCCTTGCAAGACAACCCAGAGTATATTGGCAGGGGCTAGGCTGTCAGCTCTGCGCTTCCAAAGAGCACCGAGAACTGTTTGCACCACACTAGCACAGTGTCATATTTTGCAAGGTCAGTGTCTGTAGGTATGTCATAGTTCTGGTTGCCAATGTTTGCCTTGAGCTTTCCTAGGCTGACAAAGTCAGAAGCCTGCTTGTCCGTAGACAAGTAAACGTACAGGTCAGGGCCGTTTGTAGATTTAAAGTCCTCAAGCCGCAACACGCTATTTCCGCCTTGCAGATGGAGTATTTTAGCGACGCCTTCCGCGTTATGTATGCCGTCATTTACGCCAACAAAGCTGCCTGAAAGTAGATCATCCGTCATTGTCGTTTCTTCTGTCGCCGCTATAGCTTTGCCGCTGCCTGATGTCTCTGGCAGCGGTTCATTTATTGTAGTGTTTGTGAAAAGCGGAGATGCTGCATACACTATGATAGGCATCGCTATTACCGCTACAATGATGGCGATGATCGTGCTCTTTTTCATGGTGCGCGTATAGTGGCTGATTATTAAAACGATTTTTCCAGATCGTGTCCAGATCTATTCAGATCGAATCGTCCATCGTGATAAACCTGTTTTTGTTCTGTTCTATCAGCGGCACGATCTTGTCCATCACTACAGAGTCAAAATTCTTCTCTTCAACGTCTAGAGTGACTAGCAGGTAGTAATCTTCGTTTATCGGGATGGTGGCCCGGTGAAGCTTTTCGTACCTCCCATATGCATACATCATCTTGCCTATCTTGGACTCGAACTTGCCCCTTGTCTTTTGCCGGGCAATTGCGCTTGACGCGTATTCTTCATTCTCCTCTTCTGTAAGCAAGAGCTTTACGCCTTCCCTTGTCTTCTGTGTCAGTATCACGCCATTTTTGTTGACTACTCCCACCCAGCGTATAGACTTGTCTTTTGCCAAGGTGTTCTTGCAAAATGAGTTAAAGAATTCATAGTCGATTCCCAACAGGACCACTGCTCATGCTTGGTATGGCTGCGTCAATTAATAAAATAGGTGGTCGCGTGAGCTGCTGTTAGCTATATTAGCAACCTTGGCAGAGGTATAGCATGTCAGAATACGAATCAGGCACTTTCCGGTGCATGGATTGCGCAAAGGAGTTCCTGACCAAAGAGGAAGCAGACAAGCATCACCGCGAGCATCACTCTGATGTCGTCGTGGGCGAATAAAACCGAGTTAGAAACTGACTGACCAGTCAGTATCCTTATTAGACACTAATTATACCTGAATATCATTGGCAGCTGCTTTTGCTAGTGCTCTTTATTGCAACGGTGTTTCAAAATGTGCCCCAAAGTAACCGGCCAGTACAAGACAGAAATCAAGGAAAAGATAATCCAGGCAGCGATAGAAAGTTTTGCGCAGACTGGCTTTGACAGGACAAAGATGGAAGACATTGCCAAAAGGCTTGACCTGAGCAAGGGCACCATTTACCTGTACTTTGCAAGCAAGGAAGATCTCTTTCTGGCTATCTGCGAGCACTATTTGAAATTCCTGAAAGAGCAGCAGCTTTCGACCATCTTTACAAGGAAGGAAGACGTGGTTCTATACGCCGAGCATTTTTACGAAAACTTTCGCAAGCTAGAGCGTGGAAACGACAGAGTCATGCTTGAAATGGTTGTCGAGTCAACCCGCAACCAAAAGCTGAGAAAGGGGATGTACGAGCACAGGCTCAAGGTGTACGATAATGTTGTTGAGCACCTGAGCAAGCAGATCGAAAGGGGCTTTATCAAAAAAGACATCGACGTAAACGGCCTTGCTTCTGCCTTTGTTGCGCTCTATGATGGCCTTGCCGCCAGCAGGATGCTTGGGATAAGCGAAGCCCAGAGCAAAAAGGCGTGGGTGGCGATGGTGAGGGCCGTGATGGCCGGCATCGGCGGCTAGTCGCTTGCCGTGACTTTGACCATCCTTGCCTGCTCGGGGTCTGCCGGCGCGTCTGCAGAGTCCGTCTTGAGTGCTGCTATCTTGTCAACGATATCCATCCCTGAAGTCACCTTGCCAAATACGGTGTACTGACCGTCAAGAAAGTTCGAATCCTTTAGCACGATAAAGAACTGCGAGCCAGCGCTGTTTGGGTCCTGCGACCTTGCCATTGACAGTGCGCCTCTGGAGTGCTTGTTCTTGTTAAACTCTGCCTTGACCGTCCAGCCCGGGCCGCCTGTTCCCCACCTGCTCTTGTTGGACACGCTTTTCGTGTTTGGGTCTCCGCCCTGTATCACAAAGCCGGGGACAATCCTGTGAAATATTAGCCCGTCATAAAACCCGCTGCTAGCCAGCTTTTTGAAATTTTCAACGGTCTTTGGGGCAGCGTCCGGGAAAAACTCCAGCGCAATGTCTCCAAATTTTGTTTGTATCTTGCCAGTTGCCATAGAGATTGGAACAGAAAGGGGATATTTGAACCAACATCAAGCCTTGAGGTAGGACACAGATTTTATAGAGTTGTACAGCTGCAGGTATTGCAGACCAAGCCCCGTGGTCTTGAACGCCGGCCTGTTATCTGGGTCTTTTAGCTCTGCAATGAGCTTTTTTGCAACCAGCAGATCGATATATTTTTTGAACTGCGCGCTTGTAAGGTTCGCCTTTGTCAGTAGTCTTGTTTTTCCTACTCCGCCGTTAGCAGCTTCTAGAATGGTTGCAATGATATCCGGGCTGCTGCGCTTGCCCATGGAATTTCCTAGTACAATGTATGATAAAAAGTCGATCCTTTG
>JAJPDY010000015.1 GCA_023252395.1 Nitrososphaera sp.
GACTCGATGAACTTGTCAGGATCAAATGGAATAAGGTCGTCATAGCCCTGCCCCACTCCAACAAAGGTGATAGGCTTTGAAGTAATGTATGCAATTGACATCGCGGCGCCTCCCTTTGCATCTGCATCTATCTTTGTCAGTATGGCGCCATCAAAAGTCGCATATTGGAAGAACTCCCTTGCTTGGTTTATCGTGTCGTTGCCTGCAAGCGCGTCGCCTATGAACAGCTTGATGTCAGGCTTGACGACTCTGACTATTTTCGACATCTCGTCCATCAGGTTCTTTGACGTCTGCATCCTGCCGGCTGTGTCTATTAGCACAACATCAAGGTAGTTCTTTTTTGCGTGCTCTACTGCGTCGCGCCCGACAGATGACGGGTCTGCACCGTAGCGCTGCTTTACAATCTTGAGAGATAGCCTGTTCGTGTGCTGCTCCAGCTGCTCGATGGCACCAGCCCGGTGAGTATCGCCCGCCGCCACTACAACAGAGAACCCGGCTTTCCTTATCAGGTTCCCCATCTTGGCAACGGTGGTAGTCTTGCCGGTCCCGTTGATGCCAAGGAAAACTATCACAAATGGGCCGGCTTTTGCGGCCTTTTTTTCTCTTATCTTTTCAATCAGGTCAAGTTTGCCGGCGCGGGCAAATATTTCGGCAACTGCATTTTGCAGTTTTGACTGGATTATTGGGCCTGCCTCTTGTCCCTTTTCTAGTTTCAGGCCCAGCAGTTCTTTTTTCAGTTTTGAAGACAGGTCGTCGACGACTTCCTGCGCCACATCACTTTCCAAGAGCGCGATCTGGAGATCTAGGAGCGTATCATCGAGAAGCTTTTCAGTTATCTCCTTCTGACCTATGCCTTTTGCCGCGCTTGAAAATGCCTTCTTTAGCTTGTCAAACATTTGTTTTCAACCAAAATCGGCAAGTGTCAACCCTGCTGTATCTGTGCAGCCCGTATCATTTGGTTGATCTGTGCCTGCATCTGCTCCATGCGCATGGATATCTCTTGCCTCTGCGCCTCAAGTTGCCTTGCCGCCACTTCATACTCCTTGATCCTTGCCTCAACGTAGTTCAGAGCATCTTCTCTGCTCTTTTCCAGAGCAACTCCTGCGCCAAGAGTCACGACTAACTTTTTTACCGGGGGCACATTGGTCTTGACGTAGACTCCAATGCCTACAGGCATCAGCGACTCTACTTCAGAATCTTGTGAAATTCCTTGAATAGTGGTTGACGCCATGCGAGCCTCTTCCATCAACTTGGTTACTGTCACCTGCCGCGTCATGATGTCATTCATGTACGCTTCGAGAACTCTTGATTGCTGGACCATTTCGTTGATCCTCTGCTCCATGGCAGCCAATTCCTGCTGCCTGGAAGGATCGATAGATGAGCTCATACTAGCCTCAATGGGGCAAGCTCGATTTTTAAAGCTTTAGATCTGTGACACCTTGAGCATATCGGCCATCCTGACTTCCATGCCATAACGCTCCTCTTCGCTCTTCATGTGCTGGTATAATTTGAGCATGTCTATCGAGTGCTTCACTATGTTGAACTTGCGAGATATCTTTAGCTGGATGAACTTGAAGACAAGCGAGTATATCTTGAATTTTTCAAGGACTGCCTGCCGATAAGCTGGCATGTCATGTAGGTTCTTGACAAACAGTTCGGCGCACCAGGTTGACGGAATTATCCCCTCGCCCAGCAGCGGGTAGACGGTGCCTATCGACTCGCCCACCCCGACTGACTTGCGGCCATCCGTGAATGGTTCGCAGCTTGACGGTGGCGTGAGCCTGACTGGTCTGCCAACTTTTTTTATGACTTCACATTCATTCTTTTTCAGAAATTCATCAACAAAGCTGTTGTGGTTCTTCAAAAAGTCGCCAGCGCCAACGTGCGCGTAGCCATTGCCAAGCGGGAAATACCAGAAATAGCCTGACATTGATGGAAACGAGCGCAGGTAAAAGTCGTCAAAAGGTTCCTTGCCGGCAGGATACTTTACCTTGTACTGGACACAAGGAATCCACAGCTCATCGGGAACTCTTGGGAGGTAGTTGCGGTGAAAGCCTGTCGAGTCGACAATGATATCAAAGTCCGGCTCAAGCTCGTCCTTTCGCGGAGCCCTGCCAAACCGGATGTCAGTCCCCCTTATCATGTCCTGTATCAACTGCAATTTGTCATAGCTTACCATCCCGCGAAGACCAATGTCAACATGGCCCTTGTTCCCAAGGTCTACACGCATATTCCTGCCATCATGAAGGACGTAATCGTCAAAGTTTAGGCCGCAGTTCCGGGCAAGGCCGGACATTACATTTTCGCAGGTGGCCCACGCGCATACCGCGTCGTGCTGGCTCTCAGGCATGCGTTCAAATCCGACTACATGGTTGTCGTGATCGCTTGCCAGCCGGTTCATGAGATATGCGCCAGCTACTCCAATCCCGACAACCGCAATCTTCATGTCTTGCTATCATACTTTTGGAATGCCATAAAAACATTGACAATAGAGATATCTAACGGCGCTGGGTAGTATTGGCAGTGTCCTCTACCAAGAAGAAGGTGCATATGCCCGGCCCGGCGCGCGCAGGAATAGGACTTTTGATAATAGGCGCAATTATTGTTGGGCTTGGCCAATACATGAACAGAGGAGCTTTTTCGCTCTACGGTCTCATAATGGTTGTTTGTGGATTTGTGCTTTACATGGCCGCGTCGATAGTTGCAAAAAGAAAAGGCAAGATCTAATGGCAGCCCATTCACAGTGACCGACACTATAAACACAACAACCAAAATGCCAATGATCAACTAGATGTCTCCAGAATAGACATCAATATTTTTTATTCCATATAGATCGCAGGCTTGTATGGCCTTGCGAATTTTGCCTTTGACTTTGGATCGTGTTTTGCAGAATCTTCTTCAGAATGGATTACTAACTGCGCCTTGTTAACCTCAGCAGACAACAGCGATGTCGCGTCCTGTATCGCAGCCATTTCGTCAAATTCTGCCAGCTTCAATCGCCTGTTCCTTGCCTCAAGTGGCGCTGAAAGAATGTCTTCCATCATCTTTTGCACAAGTTTTGGATCAGTTTTTGCCTTGGCAGTATCAGGGTTTGCGATCAATTGCTTCATGATTTCGCCAAAATTGGTCTTGCCTTCCATGATGCTTGCAAGTACTGCCCGGTAGATCGCAATCTTCCAGCCGGCTGAAGTGTAGACAATGATCTTTGACGGTGTTATTTTTGTGACCTTGACGATGTTTTGCAGGTCTGCAAGCAGGCTTGAAATCAAAAATTCAGACTCTTCTGCGACAAGGTCTATCCTGTCCTCCCTGATTTCAGGCCAACCGGTAGTGGCAATTGACCGGCTGTTGCCCATCTGCTCCCACACTTCTTCTGCGGTGAACGGTGCAAAGGGAGCAAGCATCCTCAGCTGTATTTCAAGGAATTCCCCAAGTGTTGACGTAATATTATCTCGCCCTTTGGCAGCGGTTCTCTTTAAGTACCACTGCAAGTCTTGGTCAAGTGAATACAGGATATAGTGTATTGCTTCTCTCATCCTCAGCCTGTCCATCGATATTGAAGTTTCTGCTATTGTGCGCTCTAGCCTGCTGGCAAGCCACCTGTCTTCAAGCTGTATGTCCGTTGATTTCTGCCTGCCCGTGCACTTTGCAGCCATCTCAAATATCCCAAGCAGCTTCGACCTGATCCCCCTTGCAGTGTCAAATGAAAAGTCGGCGTCCTGCAGGATTTCAGCTGACACCAGCATCGCAAGGCGGATGGTGTCTGCGCCGTGCTCACGGATTGCAGCACGAAGTGGTATGATGTTGCCAAGCGACTTGCTCATTTTTTTGCCTTCCATAAGGACCGAGCCGTTGACCACTATTTGCTGCGGCCAGTTATCCCTGCCAAATATTGCCACATGGTTGAAGATAAAGAACGTAAGGTGATTCGGAACCAAGTCACGGCCAGAGTGCCGCGAGTCTACAGGGTAAAAGTATTGGAATTCATTTCTTACCTGTTCCACCGTCTGCAATGGCACCTTGCATTCATTTGCCACCTGTTCTGCGTTACCAATGCCGAGCAATACATAATCAAAGAATGCGTCGGTGATGCCATCATCGCTTATCACATTGCCGTTAACGTATTTTGCCAGAATGTAATATGCCATGTAAATGACAGAGTCTGAGAGGCTCTCGACTATCCATTCTTGATCCCACGGAAGCTTTGTTCCAAGGCCAGACTTTCTCGCACAGGCCCGTTCTCTCAGCCAGTCAACGACATAGTCAAATTCCTGTCGGATGTCCTGCGGCACAATGTCCATCCTGTTTATGCATTCGTGTGCAAGCCCTTTCCACTCTTTGTCGCCATAGTTCAGAAACCACTGGTCGCTTAGCAGCTTGACGACACACTCGGCTCCGCAGCGGCATTTCACCGGCTTGTTGACAAGCTCGTACATCGTGCTAGCCGCGCCGGACTGCATGACCTCTAGCTTTACGTCGTTCTTTGCAGCGGCCACTGTCATGCCGGCAAACTTGCCGGTGTTTTGCATCATTTTGCCCTTGTAAAACTCGTGAGAATAGAGATCGCTTGTTGCTTTTTCTAGCTTTACATCATTCTGACCCGATGCGCCAACCTGCTTTATCGCCTCTGCTGCAGGTATGCCAGAATACCCTTCTGACTCGATTATCTTTATCGGGCTGGCAATAGTAGAAATGCCAAACTCTTGCTGGACTTTTACGTCGGCTTTCAGGTCTTCAAGCGCCTGATAATCATAAGGCGCGTGCGCCGGCACAGACATTACAACACCGGTTCCACTGTCAGCCTCGACAAACGATGCTGGGTATATCGGGACAGCAGAATTGTTGACAGGGTTAGTTGCACTCCACCCGATTATTTCCCTGCCTTTTATCGATTTTATCACTTCTACTTTGTGGTTGAGGAATTCCAGCTTTCTTGCAGCTTCTTTGCTGACAATCCATTTTTCGCCATCAATACTAGCCTGCACATATTCAACATCAGGGTTGACCCACATGTTGGTGACTCCAAAGAGCGTTTCGGGACGGAGAGTTGCTGCTGGAATCACAAAGTCGCCAGACCTGAACTTTACTACTGTATATTCGTTGAAATCTGGCTCGACATCGCCCATTGTGTCATGTTGACTTACCGGATTCTGGTCACGCGGGCACCAGCCTACAGGATGCGAGCCCTGCACAATGAGTCCCTTCTTGCGCAGCGTCCTGAACTGCCACGAAATGAACTTGGAATACAGCTTGTCGATCGTAGTAAACTCGCGCCGCCAGTCAATCGAGTAGCCCATCTCCTTCATGCCAAGCTTGATCTCGTTGTGGAAGTAACTTGCTATCTTGACCGGTTCTACAAATGTGGAAATGACATCGTCTGATAGCTTGTATATCTTGTGAAAAGTGTCCATCAGGTCTGGGTCGCCGGCAGCAACTCTTCTCGACATGCCAAGGATAGGTGTTCCTGTGTAATGAAAGCCCATAGGGAACAAGACATTGTATCCTTTCATCCTCATGTAGCGGGCATGCGCGTCTGCAAGTGTATAGGTCCTGCCGTGGCCAATGTGTTGGGGCGAATTCGGGTACGGGTAGGCGACTGTCACGAAATACTTTTTTCGGCCGTCAGGATCGGCTTGGAAGGCTTTCTGGTCTTCCCAACGCTTTATCCATTTGCTCTCGATTGAATTCCAGTCAATGCGCTCGCTCATTTGACTATTTTGCAGCCTCTTCAGCTAACAGCAGCGCTTCCTTTATCATATCCTTTAGCCGGCCGCCACCCTGACCAAAGCGGTCGTCTCCCCCGCCAGAGCCGCCAAGCTTGGCAGAGATCTGCTTTGCTATTGCTCCGGCCTTGACCTTTTTACGCGCGGCTTCACCGGCAAATACTATAACCCTCATCCCCGCGCCTTTTGACACTAGCGCGACGTAAACAAGTGACGGGTCAAGCTCTATGGCTTTCTCGCCAATAGAGATGTGGTAGTCGTCGTCCAGCTCTTCGTCATAGGTGCTGTACAAGTGGACGCCAGAACTCAGCTTTTTGGCCTGCGCAGAAATGCTCCTTGCAATCGGCTCTGCGACAACCCTCAGCATTGTCCTAACCTTCTTCTTTGCCGCTTCGGCATCTTCCATCGACTTGTTGAACGACTCTAGCACCTTCTCCCTGCTTGAGCCAAGTGACTGCGATATTGCAGCAAGCTGGCCATCCAGATGCTGCATATAGTTGACTGCAGCCTCGCCGGCGACAAACTCCAGCCTGACGACTCCATCCTGTATGCGCTCGGATTTCACGATCTTGACAAGGCCGATCTCGCCGGTGCTCCGGACATGGGTTCCCCCACAGGCTTCGATGTCCCATCCCTTGATGTTGACTATCCTGACGTTGCTTGTAGGGACAACGCCTCCTTGGTATATTCGGAAGCTGAATTCCTGCTCCGCGTCTCCCCGGTCGTATGTCTTGATTACGACAGGGTGGTTCTCCCGGATGACGCGGTTTGCAGCATGTTCTATCTTTTGCACATCATCCTTGTTCAGCGCGGAATGATGTGTGATATCGAGCCTGCCGTAGCCTTCTTCCTTGAATGCAGAATTCTGCCACACCCATGAGCCAAGGGTGTTCCTCGAAGCAGAGTTGATGACATGTGTTGCGGTGTGGTGCTTTGTAATAAGATCGCGTCGTCTGGCGTTGACAATTCCATGCACATTCTGGCCTTCTGCAAGCCTACCGCCTTCGATTTTGTGAATCACAATATCCGCCTGCTTTGTCACTTCGACCACCTTGGCGCCTTCAATTTCACCGGTGTCTGGCTCCTGTCCGCCGCCCCTAGGATAAAACGCGGTCTGGTCCAGAATGACAAACTTGTTGTCTACGACCCTGAGTACCTTTGCATGGAACTCGCGTACTGATTCGTCTTCATAGTAGAGCAACCTTGTTGGTGGCAACCCTTCCAGTCCACGTATCGGCTTGTTTGCCTGGCCTGCTGCCTGACTTGCAGCTGTGTGCAGTTCTGCAAGCTTTGTGTAAAATGACGATGGTACACCCTGTATGACTCTTTGTTCCACCAAAAAGTCCGGCGTGATACCATCTGACTCGTAAAGCCTGATCAAATCATCTACCGATAGCTCGGCTTTCTTGCTTGCTTTGAGCGTTGTAGCAATAGAGTTCATGCGCTCGCGGGAGCCGGCGTACCTGCCTGCCTCCAATTGGAGAATGGTCCGGACGTCCTGTCGGTGCTCCTCTAGCTCCGGATACATCTGGCGCAAATAGTCGATGTGCATGTCTGCCACATCTTCGACTCTGATGCTTGTCCATCCTAGCCGCTCCAGAATGGAGAGCGCCCTTCGCAGAATTACGCGCAGGTTATAGCCGCCGCCCACGTTTGACGGCAGCGCGCCATCGGAAATCGCGAATATGAGTGTCCGGATATGGTCAGCAACTGTGTAAATGGCTTCATGTGGGGCGACCATGCTAGCAAGTTTTTCGTCAGAGATCCCCATTTCTCTTGCAATAAGTGACTTGAGCTCGCGGACGCTGTTTGTGTGGTCTAGCTTTGACGATACTGCTTCGAAGTATTTTGACAGCATTTCATTATTGCTATCAGTGCCAGTGATGTCTCGTAGTTTTCCAAGCACTGGACCAAAACAACAATCGTAGCTTGTCGGTGTCCCCATCGTTATCCACGAAAAGCGCTCGAGGCCGGCGCCCATATCGATTATCTTGTTTGGCATCACCCTGTAGTCGTTCTCGTTACCCTCAAATTCAGTAAAAACTGCGTTGCCAAGCTCTAGGCCGCGTACAAAGTATTCAAGCGAATACCCAAATGCTCCAGCGCCCATCCATACGTCTTCAACAAACGTTATTTCTTCCGGCTTTATCCCGAGCCCCTTTGTAAGCATCCCATAGTCAAGGTCGATGCACCTGTCCTTCCAATAGCCGCCTTCCGCGTCGGCGTTGCAGGTCTGGCCTATCATGCAAAAGCCTGTATAATGCCTGCCGCTCAGCCCCACGTTTTCAATGTCGTTAAAGCGCAGGCACATTTGAGGCACCACAAGAGGGTTTGCCGGCAACTCAAACACTACCTGATTGCCCATGACGCGCTGAAAGTCAACAATGGATGCTATAGTGAAATAGAGGTCTTCGCGCCAGCGGCACACTACGGGATACCGCCTTACAATTGTGTGGTCGTTTGCTTGGAAGAATTTCTCTGTCTCCTTCCAAGCATTAACGTAGTCGAGCCTCTTGCTTGTCGGCGGCTTGCCGATGAAACTGTAATTCTCGTGATCTGGGCAGAACTGCCTTTCCCCGTCAAGCGTCCAGAAGAACTTTTCGCACTTGCCGCATTTTTTGCGCGTAAAGCCCATTTTGTCAAATAGCGAGACTTTGTAGTACCGGTCAGGGTTTGATGAAAAGAGGGCTGCAAGTTCTTTCTTTCCCAATGGCTATGTTCTTGTTTTAGACATCAAAATACGGTATTAATGCTTTCGTTAAAATAAAATTGTGCAGCCCCCTTGCGTGGGGATGCATTTACGACTTGGCTAATGTGCTTTCGATGAACTTGATGTATGTCTCTTTTGGGGCCGCGCCTATCGTCCTTCCAACTTCCTTGCCACCCTTGAACAGGATAAGCGACGGTATAGACTGTACACCGTACTTCATTGCAATTTCCTGATTCTCGTCCACGTTCAGCTTGGCTACCTTGACCTTGCCAGTCATTGTGCGCCCTATTTGCTCAACCGCGGGACCCACCATCCTGCACGGGCCGCACCACTCTGCCCAAAAGTCTACAAATACAGGCAGGTCTGACCTGAGCACTTCGGCATCCCATGACTTGGTCGTTACATGGGTAATGGAATTATTGTCTGTCTTGCTTTCCATGCTCCAAACTTGGGGCTTAATGGTATTTTATGTTTACCCGTTAGGCTCAAATAGCAAAACCGCAATGCCCAAGGGATTTCTTGTCCAAAAGCGTAATCACTCCATCTCTGGTGACCAGATACTGGCGGTGCTCAAATGAGCCGCTTGTTCTGTCGACAAAATTCAGATCAACTACGTGATTCTCGCCAGAGGCAGTTACTGTCAGCTTTTTGGCCACTGACGTGTCGTTTGCGTTGCACTGTTCTGCCCACTTGTCATACTGGTTTTCTGTAAGAACAAACTGCTTGTTGCCCATTTCGCCCGCCAGCACAACGCTAAAGTACATCACATACTCTGCCGCCTGCTCTTTTGATGCAACATCAAACAGCGATTGCGCATTAGGATGATATTCGTCTATTATCGTGGGCACTGCGCCAGAGATATAGAACGTCCGGAAAAAGTGACCTGCCGGCCCTATACCACAAGGAATTCTGAATACCGCTTCCCTTGGCTCCAGGTACGCAAAGAAAACCTCTTGTGGCACCCAGTCCTCCTTTCCAATTCCGCCGCAAACCTCTTTCTGTATGTCTCTTACCTGCTCTATGCTAAAGCCGGGCGCAGTGACAAATTGAGGCAACATGAAATCCGTAGAATTGGCTTTCTTGTCATATTGTGTAACCTCTAGTTGGTTGTTGCTCTGGTAGGCCATGACGCCCAAGACTATAGCTACAGCAGTTGCTGCAACTATTGCAGCGACCTTTTTCAAGCGAGATTGAAAATCCTTTGCCTGTATTTATTCAGTGCCCGACTAGCCTCTGCCGCCAGTACCGACAGTGACATATTCGGCTATTATCTTGATGACAAAAGCAATCCCACCCACTGCCAACAGACCAAGCACTACCAGTCGAAGGTGCTGGGTATAGTCCTCTCTGCTTGTCTTTTTTGCCAGCCGGAGAGTCTGGATTATTTCTGATATCTTGCGCTCTACAATCGCCAATTTAGATTGAAAGTGGCACTTGCGTTATATAAAACATCTGTCGTTACCTCGAAAGCTGGGATTGCACAGTGTATATAGGCTCTTTTTCCGTCCTCTGCATCTCGACAAACGTCTCGGTGTTTTGTATTCCTTCAATCTTGCCGACGCGCTCGATGACGATATTGTGGAGCTCTTCCAGCGTATGGGCGCTCACGTTCACTATCATGTCGAACCTGCCAGTTACTTCAGAGAGCGACCGGACTTCGGGGATTTTCAAAAGCTCTGAATGAATGGGCTCTTTGAGCTTTGGGTCACGGTTGATGCCAACTGTAGCCTTGACATTGATGCCAAGCATGCTTTCGTTGACTACTACCGTAAATTTTTTCACTAGGCTTCGCTTTGTAAGGCGCTTTATCCTGCTGTAAAGAACAGAAGCGTTAATGTTGAGTTTTTTGCTCAGCCTTGGCACAGAAATGCTGGCATCCTTTGACAGTTCTGACAATATGCGCATGTCAAGCTCGTCGAACTTGTGCATATCCGTAACCATGTAAGCCTGTGTTAATAAATGTAATTCTGATTGATTAAATCATTAAAAACTAATTCCCTTAGCTTATGAAAGTGTGAATCCTGAAAAACTTATGACGTGACCGCTGATAAAGCGCACAAATGCACAGCCTGCATGAGCCATCGAGATAACATTATATAATTTGCAACCGGATTGAGGTAAATAGCATGTTTGGCAAGAAAGAGATCAAGCCCGGCGACTATGTTTTTGTAGCGCAAAAGGAAGGGAATTTTAACAAGATTGTTATTGGCCGCGTGCAATCAATTAACGGCAGCAAGGTCAACGTCGTTGGCACGTACATACGGCCGCAGGGCTTGATCGAGCGTGTGGAATCCGGCCGCGCAGGAGACCACTCAAAGCAGGTCTTGGCAAGCCCCGACCCAAACAACTGCATCTTTATGCTAATTGACAGAATTGAATCGGGAAGGTTCAGTGAAGAGGTGGACCAGTCAACATCCAAGGTGATATGGATAAACGAAAACAGATACCTTGTGCTTGATGGCTGGATAAAGGAAAATTTTCCAGATATTTTCTCGGCTATCCTGTCAGCCAAGAGCGAGGAGGAAAGAGCGCAGGCCCGCTCGATACTCCTTGAAAAAATGAGCTCGCTTTACGAGCGCGACCTTAAAGATCACGTGTATGCAGTAGCCAGAAGCGCCAAGATACTCTAAGATCGCAAGGAATAAGTTTGAGCCAGATCAGCTTGTATCTGTGTCATTTTTCGGTCCGCCCAGCGAAGGTCCAAGTTATGACAAGAAAAAGTACGAACACTTGACGCTCAGCATCAGGCAGACGGTACTCGAGCGGGCGCATAAAAGATGCCAGAAATGCGGAGTAAAGTTCTCTCCAAGCGTCCAGCCGCATTTTGAGCACATCAACGGCTCGCTGAAAGACAATAGACCGATAAACCTGCGCGCCCTGTGCCCCGAATGCTTCAAGCTCGTAGAAAAGAAAGAAACCAAACAAGGCGGAATGATGGGCAATATACGCAGTGCCTTTAGGCGGATACCTGTCGATTTAGACAAGTAACGCCATCCAAAAAGTCCATCCTGTAAAGTATCAAAAGAATAGTCTAAATATAATTGCCAATAATTGATCATAAAATGGGTGTCGTCATAATGCAGCTTGTTTGCGATACTTGTGGCAAGGTCCTTCTGGAGAAGGTTGGCGAGCAGCACCTGCTTGAGGAAAAGTTCCCGATAACAAATGAGGAAGCCTTGACTCTAGACAAAGAGCATAGAGGCCATGAATGCCATATTGAAGCTGTTGAAAAGGAAAAATAGTCTCAGAGTTTCAGGCCAAACGAGTCGGCCATTTCTGAAAATTGCTGGTACTTGTGCAGGTAATCCCTGCCGCGTGAAGTAATCATGTAGATGCGCTGCCCTTCCTGCACCTGCTCGTCAATCAGACCCGCCTCCATCAGCTTGCCTGCGACGCTCGACAGCCTTCCGTATGAGAGGTTGGCCTTTCTAAGCAGAGATGTAAGATTCACTCCGCTTATACCGGATTCATCTGCTATACGCAGTACGTCCCCCACTATCTTGACGCTATTACGGTATACCTCGCCCATCTCAACGTCTAGCATACAAGCAGTTTGTAATAAGTATTGCGTAGGTAGCGATATAGACATAAAATATAGAGGTAGATTGGATTTTTATCCAATCTTGTAGATTACGGTGACAGTTGAGGTTATGGTCTGCTCTCCTGGCGTAATAGGCGTTTTTATGCCCTCTGGAACGGCCGCTCCAAGTGACAGCGAAAGTGGGTTGACCGGGTTGCTAAAGTCATTCAGGCTGGCCGCCTTGACTCCGGTTATATTCACGTCCAGCGCCTGTGCAAGAGCGTCAGCTTTGTTCCTTGCGTTGTCTATTGCCTTCTGCGTCAGGTCTGCCCTTAATTCATCCATCTTTTCTTCAGATACAGTAAATGTTAGACTATCTACCCTGTTTGCTCCGGCCTTGACTGCAGCATCAATCCAGTCAGACACATTTGACAAGTTCGAGCTTTCAACCAAGATAGAATTAGTCAC
>JAJPDY010000141.1 GCA_023252395.1 Nitrososphaera sp.
TGCCGTCTGTTATCGCAACTACAACCTCTCTGCCCATCACCTGCCGCTTTAGATGCGCGTCCGCGTTGTCCTCGCCGGTCCTGTTGTGGAAGTAGCTTGCCGGCGAGTAGGGCGCCAGCTTTTCAAGCCACTTGTCAAAATCTTGGTGCAGGCCGCTTTCATCGTCGTTGATAAAGACGCTGGCAGAAATGTGCATCGCGTTGACAAGGCAGAGCCCTTCCTTTACGCCACTTTCAGAGACTACTTTGGCTACTTGCGGGGTGATGTTGACAAACGCGCGCCGAGTCTGAGTGTTGAAAGTAAGGTAAGCCGTCTTGGATTTCATGCCGACGGCGGCTGGCCAGATGGAGGCGAAGTATTGCTGTCAGTCCCGGATGCTGCTGGTGGCGGTGGCTGATCCTTGCCCTTCCTTCCCATCCGGTTGAAGAACAGGATTGCCAGAATGACTGCTATTATGATATAGTTGACAGGCGGGCTGATTATCTTGGTGACAAGGCCGACTCCTGGGAGAACGTAGACGACTCTGCCGATGTAGTCGCTTCTTGTAATCGGGTAGTCGGTTCCCGGTATCGAAGCGGGGTTGGCGTCTCCCTTTGTGCGCAGCACCTTGTCGCCGTCTCTGCCAATAGATATCTCGGCTATGCGGTGGACAATCACCTTGTCGCCACCGTCAGGCCGGTTGAATACTATAATGTCGCCTACCTTGAGATCGTCAAACGTGCCGCCGTCCCTTACTACAAGCACGTCGTTGACCTTTAGAACAGGCACCATGCTTTCACTGGAAACAACATAGAATGGGTTCTTGGTGCCAAGCGCAACCCACAGGCCGCCCCATACTACTGCAACGCCAACGCCGACGATTATGATATCCTTGACGGCGATGGGCAGGCTGGACTTTTTATTCAGCAATGCGTGCATAAAGTCGTGTCGTTCGTTAGATAAACGTTTACACACATCTCTAGCGCATGTCAAGTTCCTTCATTATCGCCGTGCGAAGCCGCGGCATCCTGACCATCATTATGGAGAATAGATCCGCGATTTCGTCCTTGTCCGGCTGCCTCTTGTTTTTGCTCTGGAAAAGCCCGATAAAGTTGCCTATCACCATGCCGGAGACAAGGCCGTAGGCAAAATCCTCAATGTTTCCCTGAGTCGGCACCATCCTTCGCGCAAGCCCTATCGGGACCTTTGGGTCGTGCACTGCCGCCTTGATTAGAGATTCCAGTTCTTTTCTGTCGCTGTCTGCGAGGCCCATCGTGATGCCATAGGAATGCAAAGTATTCATTCGTTTGGGTAATGCTATCTTTTTTAATGGCTGTATTGTAGGTGGTTCTGAGAATGGCAAATAACTCGTGCTCAATAGTCCTCCTTGAGCTTGGGATAGCCGCGTTTGACCAGAGCGGCGCCTTGGTAGCTTCAAAGAGGTTTGATAATGCGATCAGGTCGTACAGGCTGCTCAAGAGCGGCGCGACCCCTGAAGAAATAAAGCCGTTTATAGAAAAGTTGCGCTCATTTGATTCTGTATCTGCAAGCGACGCAAGCGTGGCAGCGGTTCTTCGGCAGGCAGGACTTGACAGCCAAGTCATGCCGGAAGAACAGCAGCAGTTGATCCAGAGCGAAAAGCCGGATTACATCGCCAAGGCCGGCTTTGCCGCCAACACGCAAGAAGCCATGCAGGCGCTGCGCGAGTTTGCCATAGAGCTTTCGTCGTCTCGAGTAAAAGAGGCTTCAGAGAGGCTCGACCTCCATATCATCCAGTCAATCAATGCGCTTGACGAGCTGGACAAGATAATCAATACAGTAGGCGCAAGGATGAGGGAGTGGTACGGGCTCCACTACCCGGAGCTTGACAACCTTGTGCAGAGCTTGGTGGCGTACGCCGAGATTGCAAGCCGCGCGGGGCTGCGGGAAAACATTACCGCAGAAATACTGGCGAGCGCCGGGATGCAGGACAAGAAACTCGAAATAATACTTGACGGGGCAAAGAGAAGCAGGGGAGGCGACATGACGCCGGAGAACCTTGCAATAGTAAAGAGGCTTGCAGACCAGGTGATCGCGCAATCTGACCTTCGGCGTGTTCTGTCAGACCACATCGAAGTCGCGATGGACACTGTCGCTCCAAACGTAAAGGAGCTCTTGACAGCATCTGTAGGCGCAAGGATAATCGCCAAGGCCGGCAGCCTGGCAAGACTTGCGACGTTGCCTGCAAGCACGATTCAGGTGCTTGGCGCGGAAAAGGCACTGTTTCGCGCGCTCAAGACAGGCGCGCGTCCGCCAAAGCACGGCCTCTTGTTCCAGCACCCTCTCATTCACTCTGCGCCAAAGTGGCAGCGGGGCAAGATTGCAAGGGCAATCGCGTCAAAGGTGGCGATAGCAGCAAGAATCGACTATTACAGGCACGAAGGCAAGGACAGCGGCATCTCTGACAAGCTCAACACCCGCATAGCCGAGATCAGGGAAAAGTACAAAGAGCCAGTGCCAGAGAAGGAAAGAGACAGAAAATACAAAGAGCACACGCAGCGCCAGCAAGGATTTGGCGGCGAAGGGCGCCGGTATCGCGGTGGTGGCGAACGCGGCGGGTTTGGCGGCGGAGGAGATAGAGATAAACGTGATGCAAGAAAGAAGAAGGACAGAAGAAAGAGATTTGGAAGACGACGCTATTAGGTGGATTTCAATCAACGGCGAGAAAAACGCCGCCACTCTCAACCTCGTAAAGGGAAACAACGTCTACGGCGAAAAGTTGGTCAAGCAAGACGGCGAGGAGTACAGGCTGTGGGACCCGTTTCGGAGCAAGCTTGCCGCTTCTCTGAAAAAGGGCATGAAAAACATGCCGATAAAAAACAAAACCAAGGTGCTGTACCTTGGCGCGTCGACTGGCACTACTGTGAGCCACGTCTCTGACATTGTCGGCACGAGCGGAATCGTCTTTGCAGTAGAGCCGGCGACCCGGGTCGCAAGGGAGCTTATCGAAAACGTCGCGTCAAAGCGCAAGAACGTGATGCCGATACTCGAAGACGCAAGGAGGCCGCAGTCGTATTTCTCGGTGTTTGGCAAGGTCGACGTGGTCTACTGCGACATTGCGCAGCCAGACCAGACTGACATCGCGATTGCCAACTGCGCAGCGTACCTAAAGCAGGGCGGCGCGATGCTGCTTGTGATAAAGGCAAGGAGCATAGACGTGACAATGGAGCCACGGGCCGTTATAATGCAAGAAGCCGCGAAACTTGAAAAAAGCGGATTTCAGATAGACCAGATAATCAACCTTGATCCTTTTGACAAGGACCACGGCATGATATACTGCATCTACAAGCCCTAGAGCTTGCACTGTGCCACTTGGTCGAGCATGAGCCTAAGCGGCTTCCACGACTTTCTGGCAAACTC
>JAJPDY010000142.1 GCA_023252395.1 Nitrososphaera sp.
GAGGCAAAAGACAAAGCTAAAAATTGAGGCTTGTAGCTACCAGAGACGTTTGTTTTGAGTACTCAGGGGCTGTCTGACAACTGCAAGGGAGGGAACCACGTTGACTGCGACGACTGTATGTGCAAATGCCACATACCCGGCACGATGGAGAACCTTGCAAAGAACATTGCCCGGCTGGATCGCAAGAAGCCCGGCATCGGCGAAACCCTCTAACAATTTTTTAAAAATCGTCGTCTGTTTCGCTTTCAAGCTTGTCAAGGTCGACTTCAACAGGAACCTTTACGTTGACTGCCTGCTCGCCCTTTGAGCGCCACGCCTTCGGGTACGTGCCCGGTTTCATGATCAGCCGCTTCATGACAAACGCGATGCCCTTTGCGTTCTGCTCGATCTCGTCTTTTGTCATCCCGGCCTGCCCGAGCCCGACTATCTCGCCCTTGAGGGTGTAGACTCCGACCAGCTCGCCAACCCGCAGGTCCTTTGGCAGCGCGACTACGCCTGGCACCGCAAGAGGCGCTCCGTGGCACAGCGCGTCGACAGCAGTGTCGCGGACAGTCACGCCCCTTATGCCTTCAAGGCAGTGCTCTATAGGCAGGACAAGCCTGCGCAGCTTGCTGTCGTCCTTGCTTTCTTTGTAGCGCTGGTACGCGTCTGCCAGGTCGTGCAGCCGTACAAAGCCGTCCTGCTCTGACAGGTTGCTCACCCGCGTCCGGCGGAGCTCGACCATAGTAGCCCCCGGCGACATCACCTCGCCGATGTCGTAGATTATCTTGCGGATGTAGGTTCCTGCCTGGCAGAGGATCCGCATGAGCACCAGCCTGTCATAGTCTTCAAGGTAATCAAACTCATAGACTGTCCTGACGCGGGTGACTCGCTTCACAGACGACCTCTGCGGCGGACGCTGGTAGAGCTCGCCGGTGAACTCTGACATCACCTTCTGCACTTTGTCTGCGGAAACATGGGCATGCAACCTAGCAAGGGCATAGTACTCTTTTGGACCCAGCAGCAATACAGAGAGCGCCTTTGTGCCTTCGCCAAGGCCGATTGGCAAAAGCCCTGTAGCCCCAGGGTCAAGCGTGCCACTGTGGCCGGCCTTGTCTATTTCGAGTATCCTCTTTACCCATGCTACCACTTCGTGACTTGTTGGCCCGGCTGGCTTGTCGATAAGAATAAGACCATAATACATCAACGACTCGATTGGCCGCCTGTCAGGGTAGTGCCCATAGTTCTCGTTTGTAATGTCGTCGTCTACCTTGACAAGGTTCTTGAGCTGTGGCAGGTCCATCAAGACTATTCACCAATGTGCCGCCTGACTATTAATTTGGATATCTCTATCAGCGACGCGAGCGGCAGCCTGTCCGTGTTGAGCACATAGTCAAACACTGCAAGGTCCTCGCCAAACTTGAAGTCATACAGCTTGTAGTAGATCCGCTGGTTCTCCCCGTCCCTTAGCTGGATTATCTTTTTGGCCTCCGCAAAGCCGATGTCGTCGCGGTTTGCCATCCTCTTTGCACGGTTTTCCGGTGAGCCTCGAAGCCAGAACTTGATTACAGAGCTGTCGTTTACGAGCCATGGAAGCGTGTAGCTTGTGATAACGGCGCCGCCTTTCCTCAATATCTCGGCCAGCTTTTTGTCAACCTTTTTGTCAAACGACGGGTCTGACTTGCGCTCGCGCATGAACTTTTTTGCTTCGGCAGTGTCCCACCAGTCGTCTCTGGCTGTAGAGTAGCCTTTTTCTGCCGCCAGCATCTTTAGTATGTCGCCCCCATTGTACATCGTGAGCCCAAACTCCTCTGCAAGTTTGCCCGCTATGGTTGTCTTGCCTACTGCGGGCCAGCCCGAAATCACGATGCTGAATTTATTGGCCATTTACGTCATGCTCGGCATGCTTGTCTTAGTTAATTTGGATATTATACCGCTGAATGCGAAAGAGGTCAGCAAGAACCAACCCCACAGGTAGACTTGTCCTGGAACCCTGCAAGGTCCGGCAAGCACGATGCTGCCGTCTGGGTTGGGCTGTACTTGGCTTCCATCTGAATTGGTCTTTGGCTGGCTGTCATGTTGCACGTTTTCGGCGTTGCATGCTATGAAAGGTAATTCTATTGGTGAAAGCGACACTGTCCCGCCAAATATTGTCGGGAACACAAAGATCCAGATTAGGAACGACGGTATCATGTAAATGAACATCGGGCGCATCTGCTGTTGCTGCATCTCAAGGGCCATCTTGTTGACGTAGGCTTGTTTCTTCTTCAATTCTTCAATTCTTGGCTTGTCCTGCTTTTTGATGGCGTCAGTGTACTGCCTGCGCCATTCGTTAGTCTCCTTCATCACCCGGTTCATCTTTTCAATGTCTGTAGTCTTTTTGCGAAGCATCGCAAACGCAAAGTTCATGCCGACAGATATTGTCATGGCTACGATCGCCGCAGTTATCAGATCTGGAAATATCGGATGCGTGGTGTACTGCGGGCTGAAAAACTGCATCAATAGGTCGCCTATCATTGCCTTTCATCTCCTAACAGCATCTTTGCTATATTGCTTGCCGCTTCGTCTATCTTGCCGTCGCTATTCATGATTATTGCAAAGGGTGCCCCTGTCAATATCGAGCAGGATGCAACCATCACCCTTGAAATGTCAAGCTCTTTCTGGATGTTTTCTGCAGAGGCGATGTCGCGCTGGCGCGTCTGGTCGGTCTTGCGGCGATCTGCTATTTCCTGCGCGTCAGCAGCTACCATGACCATGTTTGTCGGCTTCATGATGTTTAGCAGCCTCATCGGGAGCCCCGGATAGTACCCTTCGCCTGTATTTATGAAAAGATGGGTATCGATCAGCACAATGTCATCTTTCATGTCAGCAATGCGCTGGGCGGCCATTTCCTGCAAGCGCCTCTGGTCTTCCACAGGCATCCTGCGCATTTCGTCGCGGCTCTTGAGGCCCATCTTTTTTGCTTCTTCAAACATGACAGTGCCAAAAACTACTACTGTAGTCTTGCGCTTTTGGTTGAGCATCTCTGCTGCGCGGGTTATGACCGTGGTCTTGCCCACGCCGGGTATGCCAACTATTATAGCGCGTTTATTGTTTTCTGCCAAGTAGAGCCGCCAAACCGGGCATGTAGGCATCGACCTGCTCTTTGACCAGCGTCTGGTAGTAGCTTACCATGATGTTGACCATAAGCAAAAGACCGGTTCCGCTTCCAAAGACGTTCAGGATGTCCGAGAGAGAAGCTAAAAGTCCGAGTATTATGCCGCTGATTATCGTGAGCGATGGGATGTACCTATTGAGGAGGACTTCAACAGACCCTTCGGCGCGCCTAAAGCCGGGCACCTGCACATCCGCGTCAAGAAG
>JAJPDY010000143.1 GCA_023252395.1 Nitrososphaera sp.
TCTGCAAAGCCGGCCGACTGGCTGGCCTGATTATTAAAATCAGGATCGCTTTTCAGCAGCTCTTCAGCGTCACCCAGCTTTGCCAGTATCCCATTGACAAACGACTCTATTTCTGCAGAGGGATCATGCGCCTTTATCATCTGGCGAAGATCTTCCCTCATTTCAAGTTCAATCGTAGTCTTGAGCTTGGCGTCGTGCTTTTCAATGGGCGCTTCAAGATACTCAAAGTTGTCAAGGTACGCAGAGGTTGCGTCACTCCTTGCCTGCTCGTAGTTGCCGGCCTTGACTTCAGCTATTACGTTTGCCAGCAGAGTTTTGATTTCGGAAAAGTACTTGGCGTTCGCGCTTCCAGAGCTCAGCGACAGGTTTTCTGCAAGGTCGCGCTCTATCGCGCTTTCAAGGCGCGCAACTGAATCGTTGCCAGCCTTTTGCTCAAGTGAGCTCTTTAGCTCAGAAAAGAATGAATCAAGTTCGGACTTGCGCTGATCGTCCATGGAACTGGATATGGCTTGGTATTTTGACTCGGCCGCGTTTGCCAGCCCGATTGCATTTTCATAGTCCACTTGGCTCGAGCCGCCGTTTGAAAGCTGGTACGACTGGACGGCATCTCTTAGCAGGAACACGGCTGTCTGGGACGTCACGTTCTTGTCAGACGACCCCATCTTGGTGTAAACGCCGTCAAGCAAGCTAGTTATCTTTCCAATGTCCTGCTTTAGCGATGCCGCCTGGTCGCCGGCTTTGATCTTGAATGGCAGGTCTGACAGCATAGATTCCAGCTGGTTTGCAGACTGGGCGTCTATTTCCTTGAGCTCGTCCTTGACCGAAGGGAATATCGCCGTGTGCGGAATGAACGCGTGCGCAAAGGCCATGTTGCTGTCGCCGGCATCCAGGCTCTGCTCTGTTAGCGCCAGCTGCACCCTAATCCTTTCGACATTGACAATGACTAATAGAGCGTCAGAGTTGCTTGGTGCCTGCGCAAAAGTTGTGGCAGGCGCCAGCACAATCAGTAGCGCAAAAATCGAGAAAGCGAACACCGATGATGACTTGTTCAGTGGTTTCACCATTTCAATCAAGACTGTCAACATGCCATCAAGAGATGGTACAATTAGGCTTACCTAACTACCGGATATTTAAATGATGTTTTGTGGTCGTTGGTTGTATGAAAAAGATCAGTTGAGCGGGATTTCGTATGTCTCCAAATGTCCAAAGAATTCTCTGTGATCTTGTACATCCGAGTTGAAGAGGAACATCCCGCTGCACTTTGTGCAAACGTAGACTCTGTTCAGTTTTTCCTTCTGGCGTTGCATTGCGTCAGGCATACAAGTATAATTGTTTCAGATCTTTAAAAGAGAGGACGAAACTAAAAACCTTAAAGCAATAATATTGTATTACAAGTGATATCATTTTTCCAAGGAGTGAGATTGGTGGCGACAAAAAACACGAAAAGGGAAAAGATGATCACCTTGCGCATCAACGAAAGGTCGTACGACATAATCAAGGATTTTGCCGCAAACCACGGGCTGAGCGTCAACGCCTACCTCAATTCAATCATCGATTCGCAGGCAGAGTGGTTCATACCAATCAGCTCGTACGACGCAGTTACTGTCCCAAAGTCAATGATGGCGATACTCTTTGGCATGGCGAGCAAGGAGGGCCTTGAAGAGCTTGCAAAAAGGTGGGCCGCTGAGGCAAAGAACATAATCCTGCTATCCGGGGGCGAGCTTGGGATAGAGTCTGCGCTTGACTTTGCCAGAAGGGTATCGAAATATTTCATGGGCACTGACGCAAGGGTCACTGCCCCGGGAAACAATGCGATTTACGCGGTGATAAGGCACGACGCAGGCGAGAATTTTTCGTATTTTATCAGCCAGGCGTTTGACCAGCTGTTCCAGAACATGAAGATCCGGGCTTTTATCGACCATGACGCCACTACGGTCTTTGTAAAAATCGAGAATACAGGCTAGCTAGAAGAGCAGAGATCGGAAGTCAAAAGCTCCAGCTCGCGGCTGTATTTCCGGGCTATACTTTTTGCTTTTTCTTCGTACGATGCAGCCGTTCGCGCCGCCGACTCTAGTACGTCGCGATCTGGCAGGCTCTTATTGTGTAGCGATTGCTCGATCAAGATGGACGGGTAGTTCAGCTTGCCAATTGCGATGTCCTTTCCTTCGGTCTGAAAATCCTGCATGTCATTTCTTATCTGGTACGCAAGCGACACAAGGTTGCCGTACTCTTGCAGATCTTTTATCATCCGGCTTGTTTGATCCGCGCCGGCTGCAATCGCTGCGCAGGCAATCCTGCCGGTAAACCAAGGTCCGGTTTTCAGAATGACCATTTTTTCATAATCAAGGAGCGACGGTCTGCGCAATAGCAGATCGTCCACTTCGCCTTTGCATGTCATGCTCATGAGGTAGAAAAAGTGGCTGATTGTTTCCAGCCACGCTTCAGCTGTTATAGCTGAAGGCAGAGCCTGAACCTTGCTGCATGTCATAAACACCTGCTGTAAAACGCCAAGCCACTTTAGGTCAGAAGAATCAGAGTAGTCCATCATGTCGTCGGCTTTTCTTGCAAGCTGCCAGAACATCGCAAAGACAGATTCTACCTGCCTGCCGACTTCAGAATCATGGCGCAACAATTCTGTTACAATGGGCGCAAGTTTTTGTCTAGCGCGCTCGCTTCTGTTCAGGTCTTCTAGCAGTAATAGCCCATGCCGCGCCGTAGCCACGAATAATCATTGTATCAAATGTATACTAAAAGACTTGTGAGAAATTTTTATGAAGTTAGAATTCATATTTGGCGACCTAGTGCTGGAAAAGCATCAGATCAAGTGCCCACGGATCATTATTATAAATGGAAGCGCGAGTGATCCTGTGTATGAGTTCTGAAATTCCAGCTGGCGAGATGGTGCTTGCGAAATGGAGCACCAGATTCTGGGCGTGGCTGATAGACTTTATCATAGTAAATGTTGTTCTCGGAGCAATCTTTACCGCCATTGCGCTCCCATTCTGGCTTGCAAACCCCGGCAGGCTGATAAACGACAAAGGGTTTGACGAGCCGCTCAGCTATGGCATAACAAGCCTCGTGTTCTTTGTCTACTGGATATATTTCGAGTCTACAACCGGCCAGTCGCTTGGCAAGATGGCGCTTAAAATCAAGACCACCAACCTTGCAGGAGGCAAGCCCGACATCTGGAACGTAGCCATCCAGAGCTTTGGCAAGGCTTTCTTGCTCCCAATTGACGTATTGCTTGGATGGATATTCACAAACGACAAGAGGCAGAGGATATTCAGCAGGGCAGGCAACAC
>JAJPDY010000144.1 GCA_023252395.1 Nitrososphaera sp.
ATGCAGGCGCTTAAAGAATGGGCCGTCGTCTGCAAGGCTCTTGAAGAAGGCCGGCAGGTTGTGCTTTTGCGCAAGGGCGGCATACTAGAATACAAACAGGGCTTTGAAGTAAAGCATGAAAAATTCTTGCTATTTCCAACTTTTGAGCACCAATCCAAAGATCATTTGCAATCAGATTATGCTGACAAACTAGACGAGGTTTTGAGGGAGCAGCCGTCAGCCGGCACTAACGTGATGACTAGCTACGCCGAGGTAGTCGACATCAAGGAAATAACCGACCGCGCCGCGCTCAGGCCGCTTGAAAAATACCATGTGTGGAACGAAAGCTATGTTAATGCGAGGATGGATTACAACCCAAAGAAGCCAATGAGCGTAATATTACTCCGCGTTTTCAAACTTGACAAGCCGGTGTCGGTAGACACAAAGGCGGAATGGGCAGGATGCAAGTCGTGGATACCTGTCGACATGAAT
Organism: Nitrososphaera sp.; assembly: GCA_023252395.1. GTDB lineage: Archaea > Thermoproteota > Nitrososphaeria > Nitrososphaerales > Nitrososphaeraceae > Nitrososphaera. Next base: position 472 of record JAJPDY010000144.1, read on the forward strand.
GCCACAGGCACGCCTGCGCTTGATAATTTGCAATTTGACAAAATCGCGTCTGAAGTAAAAGGGGTGCTATCAATAGCAGCATGAAATACAGGACGCTTGGCAAGAGCGGGATAAAGGTAAGCGAAATAGGGTTTGGCGCGTGGACAATCGGCCTTGACTGGTGGGGCAAAAAGATCGACGACAGCGAAGCGATAAGGATGCTAAAGCGCGCTTATGACTTGGGAATCAACTTTTACGAAACTGCCGACATGTACGGCAAGGGCAAGAGCGAGAGGTTGATGGCGCAGGCGTTCAAGGACATGCGCAACGAAGTCGTCTATTCAACAAAGTGGGGATATGACATGTATACTGCCGAGCAGGTGGGGCACAGCGAGCTACCGCAAAAGCACAATTCCGAATTTCTGCAGTTTGCTCTCAACCAGAGTCTGGATCGCCTGCAGACAGACTATGTCGACGTCTACAGCCTCCATAACCCCAAGATGGATGCGATCAGAAACAATGAGTTATTTGAGTCGCTTGACAGCCTTGTGAAAAAGGGCACGATAAAGAGCCACGGCGCGGCTCTAGGTCCCGCAATCGGGTGGAAAGACGAAGGCTTGGAAGCAATTGAAAAAAGAAACATCACCTGCCTCCAGACAGTCTACAACATTTTAGAGCAAGACCCGGGCCGCGACTTTATCCGCGCGGCAGAGCGCCACGACGTTGGCATCATGGTAAGGGTCCCTGACGCTTCCGGCCTGCTGACAGGCAAAGTCACCGCCGACACAAAATTTGACAAAAACGACCACCGCAGCTTTAGAAAGCAGGAATTCATTGCAGAAGCGATGCAAAAGATAGAGAACATGAAGCCAGTCGCGACAAACAAAGGCTGGAACATCACAGAGCTTGCGATAAAGTTCATACTGTCACAAAAGCAGATTTCAGTCGTGCTGCCGACAATGATAAGCACAGAAGAGATAGAGATGTTTGCCGCACTGTCAGACGGCAATTACCTAAATACCTCAGAGGCAGCGCGAGTCGAGCAAATGTATGAAAAGAACTTTTACGTGCAGCCTGTTGCCAAATGAGCGCAACCGAAGACCTGCTGCAGGATCATATTTTCATCCGTAGGCTGCAGGCAGTCATTGAAAAATGCTACACCCTTTTGTACGAAGGCAAGGATGTCCCGTTTGGCGACTTGGTCAAAATAGCCGACATTATCGAGCAGTTTGTGGACCAGTTCCATCATGGCAAGGAGGAGACCAGCTATTTCCCCGAGACAGAGCACAGGGACAACTATTCAGAAGAGGTCAGAAAATTCGTGATAGAGCACGAGTTTGGCAGGAGGATTGCAAGGAGGGTCAAGATTCACCTTGAAGAATTCCTGCAGGGCAAGGACGCAAGGGAGCCACTTGCCAGGTACCTGAAGACATATTCCGTTTTCATACTGGATCACACTTCAAAAGAGGACAGGTTTTTTACCGACGTCAAGGAAAAGCGCTCGCTTTCAGAAAATGAGGAAAAACGCCTGAAAGTAGAGTTTGAGCGCATGAGGCACGAATGCATGAGAAAGAGTGGCAATCTGGTTGAAATGCTGGAGCAACTAGAGCGAGCAGAGTGGGCGCGCTAGACGAAATATTTTACGCGCTCTTTTTTGAATTCACGGGAGCTGAACAGTATCTGGTAGTCCTTTATCCCCAGAGTTTCTGACATCTCTACTGCCATCTTTTCAGCTGCTTCGAGCGTGCGGGCGTGTACCATGCTGAACAGGTTGAACCGCCAGTCAGGGTAAATGGGTCTCCTGTAACAATGGCTCACCTGTGGAAAGGCGGCCAGCTTGAAACCTGCCTCGTCGATCCTCTCTTCTGGCACATGCCACACCACCATGCCATTTGCGACAAAGCCGACGTCGCGGTGGCGCAGTATTGCGGCATAGCGCCTCATGATGCCAATGTTTTCATATTCCTTGGCCTTGGCAAATAATTCAGAAGTTGTTATTCCTAAATTATCGGCAAGCTCTTTGAAAGGCTCCGGGGTCACTGCCAGGTCTTTTTGCAGCTCGCGGATGAACTCCTTGTCGCGCTCGCTCAGCTGCACCTTTTCCGGGTTCATCTCTTTTACTTCGTCCGTTGGCTTGGGCTTTTCTGCGTCGTCATTTACCATGTCAAGCCTCACGCCAATCTTGTACAGCTTGAGAGTTGGAAGGACACGATATTTTATCACGCCGTCAAGCGCGGCCATCTTGTCAAGGTCGTCTTTCATGTCAGAGCCGGGCGGGACTGCAAGGGTGAACCACATGTTGTATTCGTGGTTGCGCTCATAGTTGTGGCTGACTCCCGGGTGCTCGTTTATCTTGTCGGCGACAGAATCGAGCTTGTCCGGCTTTACTGCAAATGCAACTAGCGCGCTCTTGTAGCCAAGGCGCCTAGTGTCAAAAATCGCGTTTATCTGCCTAACCAAGCCGGCCTTTTTCATTGCGCCTATCCTCTGCATGACCTCTTGCTCTGGTATGCCGTGGCGGCCTGCAATTTCCAGGTACGGCCTGTCTGCAAGGGGAAAAACCCACTGTATCTCGTTTAACAGCTTTCTGTCAATGTCGTCAAGCTGCTGGTTTGCTTGCATCTTGGCTTCTGTAAAATTGCTGTTAATGCATTAAAAACCTACCTATGTCGAGATGAAAACTTTAATCGCTGAAAAGCGAATAGGTATTGGTGGCACTTGCTCTAAACGACGTCACTTGGATCGCCTCAGTGATTGCGCTGTCTGTCGGCGTGACTGTTCTCATACT
>JAJPDY010000145.1 GCA_023252395.1 Nitrososphaera sp.
GCGGTAGATCTCATTCCGAACTGCTCTCCTTCATGGGTGGCTCTGGCACATTAGCCTTCCGCTTTGCCGTCATTGTTGGCTGAAGGTCTGTTGGTATCGTAAAGGAAAATGTAGCTCCTTTTCCACTTGCGTTGTTTGACGCCCAGATCCTGCCGCCGTGAGCTTCAACTATTTTCTTGCTGAGGTACAGGCCCAAGCCGGTGCCGCTGTCTGACTTTGTTGAAAACTTTTCAAACAGTCTGTCTTTTATCGCAGGGTCGATACCTCTGCCAGAATCTTCAATCTTGAAGACAATATCGCTGTCGTTATACATCGCAGACACTATGATGTCTCCATTATCTGAGAACTTGATGGCATTGTCAAGAAGGTTGTAAAGAACCTGATTGATTTTGGAGCCGTCGCAGTACAGGCTGACATCACCTTTTGGGCTGCCTGCGCCCAGCCTGTAGTCGAGAATAATCTTGAGTTCTTTGCCGTCGATCTCGGCCTTTTTCTTTGCATCCTCTATCACAAGGGCCAAGGCTTGCTTGATTTTCACTTCTTCGATGTTCAACGTGAACGTCCCGCTCGCTATCCTGCTCACCTGCAAGATGTCTTCTGAAAGCTTGAAAAGCTTTGCAGCATTTCTTGTCATCATGTTGATATTGTCATTCAAGCTCGCTATCGTGCTGTCATCAAACCTTCCTTCCTTGATCTTTTTCAAATCCTCTCTCGCAAAGTCTCCGCTGGCTATTATGGGCGAGATCGGATTTCTCAATTCGTGAGCTGCGATATTGACAAACTCATCCTTGACCCTGTCAGCCTCCCTTGCTTTTTCATACAGGTCGGTTTCGCGCCAAAAGCTTTCAAATATTGTGACATAAGGCATGACAGTTGGTTTGCTGTTTGAAAATGTTGCCAGCCCTACGGCCTCCTCAAATCTGCTTTTGGAGTCATCCTTTGTCTCTATGACAAGGGAAAATCTACTGTCAGCTATCAAAAGCTTGAATTTTGATTCTGTTGGCGTTTCTATTCTTCTTGTAACGATCCCGCCCGCTCTAAGGTCATCAAGCGTAGATTTAACAAAATCATCTTCCGGCGTGAGGATGCGTACTGTGATGGCACGCTGCGCGGCGCGCTTGAGTTCATTAAATATTCCAACTTCCTCTTCTCTGCGTATGGCATTTGTAGAGGGAATGATCAAGAGCACCTCTTTTTGGGCAGACCTGACTAGGGAAAGATAGATCTGCTTTATCCTTTGTATGTTTGACAGGATCTGGATGGATTCGTCTTTAAAGCGCTCAAGTTGACCTAGATCTTTAAGAAGGCCGCCAGTTTCAGTGTCCTCTAAAGAATCTGTATTATTGCGCTGGGGCAACGTATGGTCTACTGGCATCGCGTATACATAAATTAACGAGGTAAAATGTTATATAAGATATTGGCCGGTTTCGAGACCTGCCAGCATGACAGCTTTATCAGTCAGATAGTCGATTGATTGCCATTGGGAAAATCCAAGTGCAAGGTATGCGGCGCAGAACTGCCGGACAAAGAACACCTTGAAAAGCACAAGAAAGTGCATGGAAGAAAGCCGAAAATATCAGAATCTGGCGGAATGGACTTTAGCCAAGTGGGCTTTTAGAGAATTATAATAGAAGATTTTTGGGTCGATATCGGAAAACTACTGCGCGAACTGTAGCAATCTGGGTATCATTTTCCTTTTTTCCAGCCAGAGTGGCGCTCACTTACTTTTATCGCAACAATCAAAGCAGATTTTTGTATCAGTGCCGGCAATACCCAAACTTAATCATCAACTTCGATTATAATATCAGTTGATGATGAAGCCCTATCTTATCTTGCAAAAACCGGCAGTACTGATAGCACTTGCGTTAACAGGCATTCCGTCAGCAGCGTTCGCGGTGACTCTGAATGGAACAGAAGGAGCAGACACGCTTGTTGGCACTGACTCGGCAGACACGATCAAGGGGCTTGGAGGCGACGACACGATATACGGCAACCGCGGCGACGATTATCTCTACGGCGGGAGAGGTGGGGACAAGATTTACGGCGGCAGCGGAAATGACCACATCTTTGGCTGGTACGGCGACAACACAATATCTGGCGGTCCCGGCAACGACAATATCCAGGCCACCGGCGACAATGGCGGCCCTGAAGGCGGGTTCAACACCATAAGCGGAGGCTCGGGAAACGACGACATACACACGGTTGACGCACCCGGCGTCCTGCATGGCAACTCTGGCGACGACAAGATACACTTTGGAGGCGAAGCGAGCGGCACCCTTTATGGCGACGGAGATGACGACGAGCTCGTAATATCTACGGACATTTCTGGCACGATATTTGGAGGCTACGGCAACGACTACCTCTCTACGCAGTTTGGAGGAGACTTGCACGGCGGCGAAGGCAACGACAGGATGACTTCTGAAAACGACTCTGTAAAGATGGAAGGCAACGGAGGCGCGGACCAGTTCATCTGCACGGAAGGAGCTACTGAAGATATACTCGACTACAACCCCGGCGAGGGCGACACGCTGGTAAACCCTTCGCTATGTGACACGGTCAGATGAAACCCTCTCAGCACCGGAAATGGGATCTTGTTTGTCCGAACGACTTAGACAATATTATTTATACTGATGAATGCTAATCAATTAATGCTTACACCAATGTCAGCCACGGATTCTGATAGAATTAGAGAACTAAAGATGACGGCAAAATGGTCAACAGATGGCGACGAGAAGAAAGGTGCAATCTCTGAGCTATTGCAATATGGCGACAAAGGGATTCTGGCTATACAAGAAGTGCTTTCTGTTACTGTTTATGATGACGTAAAGCAGGCTTGCATCGAAGCTATCAAGTCGATAGGCAGAGAACAAAAGAACACCGAAGCAATTCCAAAGACAAGAAGAAAAAGTGCTACAAAGAAAAAGAGTCAAAAGAAGAAGCGATCGAACAAATGATGTACAAAATTGATAAAATGCACAACATTTCTTGCAGTGCAACCTAAAGTGGCTGGATAGCAACGCAGTTTGGCAAATGGAACAGTGGCAAAAACAGTGGATAATGAAGCTGATGGGCTCTTGCGATGGCAACAGGCTGGTGGCAGCAAAAAGAATGTCTGAAATGACCCAAAAAGGAATGAGGGAATGCTGGCAGTTGCTTGACGAAACGATGCCTATGACAAGCCTAGAGCGCGAAAGATATCGCTCGCTTGGGATAA
>JAJPDY010000146.1 GCA_023252395.1 Nitrososphaera sp.
CATGAGTTACGAACAAACTCGAAGTGAAATGGAAAAGACATTTGGCAGCATGCCAGGATTCTTCCAAGCGGTCCCAAAAGACGTGATGACACAAATGTGGCCGATTATGAAAAAATACATCTTTGGACAGTCTTCTATTCCTCCAAAATATAGGGAAATGATAGGGCTTGCAGTTGCAGCCGCGCTGAAATGCCCATATTGTGAAACTTTCCATAGAGGTGCTGCACAAATGAACGGCGCCACAGAAGAAGAGCTTGCTGAAGTGGGCGTTCTTGTAGGCCAGACATCTTTCTGGAGCTCGATACTACATACGCAGAATTACGACATGAATACCTTCATGAAAGAATTCCAAGCAATGGGAGAATATGCTGCAAAGCAGCAGCAAGTTTCAGCTCGTTGAGCCTCTCCTTCTTTTTGTCATTACAAATTTTTTATCCTGTCAAGAAATCTTTTACCATACATCCTAGTGTTTCTTTCTGAGGTGTATGGCAAGACTGATCTTGTCATCAAAACTTCCTCTACAAATGGGGCAGTAAAAGGCAGCTATCAAATCATGACTGGACAGCAAAGAAACTTTAAACATCTCACTATGCTCAGCCGCGACATGGCAGATTAGGCTTTTAGTTCATTTACTACGGCAAGTTCTTTTGACATTTTGTCTAGAGTGCCAAGCAGGCAATATTTCTCCTGATTTAGTGCTATCTTTGCCGAGGATAGTCTTACAATTCTCTGCTTGATATTTGACCTAAAAAAGAAAAGGAGAGATCAGCTGACGTACGCGCGCTCTGCGTGCTGCGTAACGTCGAGGCCGATGTCTTCTTCGTCTTCCCTGACCTTGAGCCCGATCGTCGCGTCTATTATCTTCATGATGACGACGGTGCCTCCAAAGCCAAGCGCTCCTGCAACTGCTATTCCAAGCGCCTGTATCGCCAGCTGCATCGGGTTCCCGTAGAGCAGCCCGTCCGGCCCTGCAGGGTTAATGACCGTACTCGCAATGATGCCTATCGCAAGGGCGCCAATGATGCCGGTTACCCCGTGCACAGAGCTGACGTCCAGCGCATCGTCTATCTTCCAGTGCTCCTTCAAGAGTAGGATCGCATAGTACGAGGCAAGGCCGAGCACTATGCCGAGTATGAACGAGTTCTGCGGGCTGATAAAGCCTGATGCCGGGGTCACGCCTGCAAGGCCGGCCACCGCGCCGTTGATTACTGCGGTGGTTGACGGCTTGCCTGACCTCTTCCACGAAAGCGCAATCCACACCATCGCAGACGTTGCCGAAGCGATGTGGGTCACGAGCAGCGTGTTTGCCGCAAGCCCGCCGGAGGCAAGTGCGCTTCCTGCGTTAAAGCCAAACCAGCCGATCCATAGCAGGGTCGCGCCAATGACTGCAAGCGGTATGTTGTGTGGCACCATGATGTCCGGCCCAAAGTTCTTCCTGCGGCCAAGCACCAGCGCGGCTGCAAGCGAGCCGAGGCCGGCGCTCGTGTGAATGACAATGCCTCCTGCAAAATCAAACACGCCCATGTCTGCAAGCCATCCTCTGCCCCAGATCCAGTGCGCAAGCGGGTAGTAGATCAAGAGGCTCCACGCGATAATGAACACGAAAAACGAGCTCCACTTCAACCGCTCAGCAAAGGCACCAGTTATCAACAGTGGAGTGATAACTGCAAACATCATTTGGTACGACGCAAAAGTGACTCCAGGTATAGTCGGCGCGTAGTCGAGCGAATCGTTGAAGGGCACGTTGTTGAAGAACAGCCAGTCGAGGCCGCCGATAAGGCCGTTTTGCGAGGGGGCAAAGACGAGCGTGAACCCCACGACAAACCACATTATGGAAAGGATGGCAAGCCCCGAGAACGTCTGCATGATTATTGACAGCGAGTTTTTGGCCCTTATCAGACCTGCTTCAAAAAACCCAAGCGCCGGCGTCATCATCATGACAAGGCCGGTAGAAATAAGCATCCAAGTAGTATCTCCCGTGTCGATCGGCATTTCCGACTGTTCATTGGTTCACATATAATATAAAAAGGCTACGAAAATTATGTTATTATCCTAATATTACAATTTTATGATACATTACTTCTCTCAAGCGCGCTATTCAGGCTGTTTGCGATCTGCTCTATTTCAGCTTCGCTTACGTGCGGGTGTACTGGCAGAGACAGAACGTGATCTGCGCACCATTCAGTTGACTGCAGCTTTGTCCCCGGCGCCACCTGCATGTAGAAGGGAGTCTTGTGGACCGGCGGGCTATAGTAGACAGTTGCTCCAATGTTGTCCTTCATCAGCCTTTCTTTGATCTTGTCGCGGTTGCTTTCAAACGCGACAGTATAGAGGTACCAGTTGAACTTTTTGTCGGCAGTCTCCTCCGGAATTTTCACGCCGGATTTCTTTGCAGACGGGAAGAGCAACTTTGACAGCAACTCTGCGTTGCGCCTTCTGATCTCTAGCATCTTGCCAAGCTTTTGCATCTGCACCTTGGCAACTGCGGCGCTCAGCTCTGGCAGCCTTAGGTTCATGCCAAGTACCCGTGTGTCGTAGCCTTCGACCATGCCATGGTTCCTTATCATCTTTATCTTGTCTGCCAGCTCGTCGCTGTCAGTTGAAATTGCGCCGCCTTCGCCTGCGGTTAGCACCTTGCTTGCGTACATGCTAAAGCACCCCATCGCGCCAAACGTCCCTGTCTGCTTGTTTTTGTAAGTCGAGCCCAGAGACTGGCAAGCGTCCTCTATGACGTCAAGTGCGTGCTTCTCTGCAAGCTCGGCTATCTCGTCCATGTCAGACGGGTGGCCGTACAGGTGGACGGGTATCACCACCTTTGATTTTTTTGTGATCTTGCTCTTCAGGTCTGAAACGTCGATAGTGTAGTCGTCTTTTTTCACATCAACAAATACCGGCTTGCCCCCTGCCGCAACGACTGCGTTGGCGGTAGCCACAAACGTGAATGACGGGATCAAAACTTCATCGCCCTGCTGGATGCCTGCCGCAAGAAGGGCGGCATGGAGCGCGGCTGTTCCAGAGTTGACCGCTAAGACGTGTTTGGCCTTCAGATAATTTTTCATCTGCGACTCAAAGTCGCGAACGCGCTTGCCGCCATCACGCGCGGCGGTAGTGAGCGCGTTTTCCTCAAGCACGCTTGTCACTTCGCGCTTTTCTTCCTCGCCTATCCA
>JAJPDY010000016.1 GCA_023252395.1 Nitrososphaera sp.
TCGGCATTGCATTCCTGCAGCTTTTTGTACGCCTTGTCAACTAAGGCAGATTCCGAAACGTTATGATCTGCCTTGAACGCGACAAGAAAAGTATCCTTGCTTCTCTTCTTTACCTCGTCGACTATTTTCCTTGTCGCCACAAGTGGCAGTTCCACCTTGCCCGCTCTTGTGTCGATCTTTTTCTCCCACCTCTTGGCCGGCATAAAGTCTGCAACTGCTGCGGCCATCACCACAATATCATATTTTGATGATGACAACTCTGAAACAACTGCGTTGTGCATTTCTTCGCTCGTGCTTACTTTGATTACCTTGCCATTTGCCGGCTCTTGGCTTCCGTGGCCGTAAACTAATGTGACCTTTGCGCCCATCCGCTCTGCTTCCTGCGCTATGGCAATGCCCATCTTGCCCGAGCTCTGGTTTGTGATGACTCTGATCGGGTCAATGTATTCGACAGTGCTTCCGGCAGTGACCAGCACCCGCTTGCCTGACAGCGGTCCTTTTGACAGGGTAGAAATTGCAACATTCAGCACCTGCTCCGGCTCTGCAGCCTTTGCCTTGCCTTCTGCCATTGTAGGGTCGACAAAAATGACATGCCCTCTCAACTTTTGCACATTCTGCTGAATGAACTCATTTTCATACATGGCCTCGTGCATCGCAGGCGCGATTATTATCGGGATTTTGCTGCCAAGCGCAACGCTCAGGACAGAAGTGACCGGGGTGTCATCTATGCCGTTTGCCATCTTTCCGATGGTATTAGCGGTGCACGGGTAGACAATTATTAGATCAGACATGCCATAATCTGCAAGCATGATGTGCTCTAGGTTGCCGGTCAGCTTTGTCACAACATCGTTTCCTGTCGCCCACTTCATCATTTCCGGGCTCAGCAGCGCCGACGCGGTAGATTCTGTCATGACTGGATAGACATCAGCCCCATGGCGCATCAGCAAGCGCGCAAGGTCTATCGCACGATATGCAGCGACACTTCCGGTAATGCAGAGCACTATTTTCTTGCCTTCCAGCTCACTTCCCTCATTGCCTGTAATGTCCTTTGACGGGTGGACGCCCCTTTTCGGCTTCATTTCTTTCTTGCCTTCCTGAACCTTTCAAGCTCTTCGGGGCTCATGTGAAATGTGTTTGATTCTTCTGGGAACTTGCCAGCCTTGATGTCGCTGGTGTATTTTGAAACGGCGTCAAGTATTGACTTGCTCAGCTCGGCATACCTTTTCACGAACCTTGGCTTGATGTCTTCATAGATGCCCAGCATGTCATGAAGCACCAAGACCTGCCCGTCACATCCTGTGCCGGAGCCGATGCCTATTGTTGGCACGGACACACTTTTTGTTATCACGTCTGCAACCTCGCTTGCAACCATCTCAAGCACGATACTAAATACGCCTGCCTTTTCAAGCGCCTTGGCGTCTTCAATCAGCTTCATCGCAGACTCTTTTGTCCTGCCCTGCAGGCGGTAGCCTTCCCATAGGGACTGTGTCTGGGGCTTGAGCCCGATGTGTCCCATGACCGGTATTCCTGCGTCCACTATCGCCTTGATGGTCCCAATGATTTCAGATCCGCCTTCCAGCTTTACCGCGTCGCAGCCGGCCTTGATCAGCTGCACCGCGTTTTCAACTGCCATGCTGGCGTTTGGCTGGTACGAGCCAAACGGCATGTCGCCGACTATCATGGCGCGCTTGGCTCCCCTTGAAACTGCGCCACAGAACATCGCCATTTCGCTCATACCGACCGGCACCGTGCTTGAATAGCCAAGCACCACCATGCCCGCGCTGTCACCGACTAGCAAAATGTCGACTCCTGCCCTGTCGCATATCAGCGACGTGGAATAGTCATACGCTGTGAGAACAGAGATTTTCTCGCTGCCCTTCATTGCCAGTATGTCGTTTACGCTGACTTTTTTCTTTGCCTGCAACCTAGATTCCTCCCCTGATAATTTTCAGCGACTCTTTCAGGTTCCTTTTATTGTCAAAATCATCGACTATTTTCTTTACTGGCTTGCCATTTAGCGATCGCGCAGCCTGCACCAGCGCAGGCATTGCCCTTACGATGTTGTCGACAATCGTGATCTGAGCCATTTTGGCGGTACGCGACAGCGGGTTGAGGTCTACAGTAATGACAGTCTTGCCCATCTTTACAAGCGCTTCTGTCCTGTCGCCGTCTTCGAGAGGCACAAAGACAGTGTCGGCTTTGTAGATGCCCTCTGGGTCGACTCGCCGGCGCTCGCTCTGGAGCTCTGGTATCCTTGCAGATGCCATTGCTCCAACTCCAAGCACATCCTTTGCACCGTATTTCTCAAGTTGCGACTTGATCGCAATTTCGCGCTCTTCCGTTCTGTAAAAGAGATTCACCTCGATTGCCGCGTTTGCAGCCTGCGCCAACTCAACTATCTCCTTTGGGCAGAGCGCGGCAGTGTTGCCGTTCACTGAAATCACCGGCTGTTTTGAAAGCAAGAGCGCGGCAGCCGCTGCCTTGATTGCGCGCTGCGCAGTTTTTGTGGTACGCTCGCCAACAAGGTAGTCATAAGCCTCGCCCCTGCCATGCGCAATGAGCCCTTCGGGGGCAACAAGTCCGCGCCTAAAGCCGTCCACGAGCATTTCTCTTGTGTAAAGCGACTTGGCGCGTGGATGGTCTGGTGGTATTGAAATGCCGCTTGCGTGCAATTAAAGCACTCTAGCTCCGTTGCTATCAATGTTGCAGACTAGCAGCGTGCCGCCAAAGCTCTTCATGGCATCCTCTGCTTCCTTTGCGCGGTTCTGCGGCACGAGCGTAAACACGGTCTGGCCAAACAGCGCGACGCTTGCGTCAAGCCCAATCGACCTTAGTGCTTCAATAGGTGCCTTGCACAAGCCTCCAGTCATGCCAAGTGTCTCTGCAAACTCGCGTGACATTCTCAGGAAATCATTAACGCTCCTTGACTCGGACAGTTTTTTGAGCATGACTCCGCCAAGGCCGTTTATCTCGTCCATGCGGTTTGTGAGAAATGACTTTGTTGAAATTGGAGCAAGGCACAGGACTACTGCCTTGTAGCCGTGCAAGTCTATCCTGCTTACTGTCCCTACTCCGGGCGCCCCGGCGCTAGTGCGCATTTCAAAGCCGCCGGCAAACTCTGCAATGACTGTCCCAAGGCCGGTCCTGCAGGCAATCTCTGCATGGTGGGCAACCTGCGCGGCCTGGACCTTGCTGAGCCCGATGTCCAATGCTTCGTTGAGCGCGTACGACAGGCTGAGTGCTGCCGCTCCGCTTGAGCCAAGCCCAAATCCCACGGGAATTCCGACGTCGTGGTCAATGGAGACATAGTACGGCCTGTCTGCAAGTTTCAGGTAATGCTCGACAACCCATCTTGACACTTCAGTGTTCTGGGTCTTGCTGCCGTTAATTGAAATCTGGTAATCAGTCTCTGCACTTTCGTAAACGTATGCGGTAGTTGCAATTCCTCTGTCGAGCGAAAAGCCCGCTCCCTTTGATCCCTTGTGGAGGAAGTGCCTGTAGCCGTTGGTTGGCACTTCAAAAAAGCCGGTGACGTGGCCTGGGCTGAAAGCTTTTGCCACTGCTACGGGCGCCGCAACCAGCGCTGATGCCATGTGTTGTTTATAAGCTACTAAAAATATAAGAATAATGTTTAATTAGTATAAATGGGTTTAAACTATTGCAATGCCACGCTACGCAAGACGCCTGCAAAAGATAGGCAGCAGCATCCTGATCTCGCTTCCCAGCCAGTGGATCAAGAGTAACAACTTGAAAAAAGGCAGCATCATACCAATTGACGTCAACCGCGACAACTCTATCTCGATATTTCCTTCAGTTGATGCGCTGGATGAGACAAAGGAAGTAACTATACAGTACTCGCCGGCTTCGATGGACTCGCTTGTGAACCAAGTGTACGGCGCCTACCTGCTTGGATATGATATTATCCGCATCAAGGGAGTGTCACAGATTTCGTTTGACGACGCCGACAGGATAAAAAAGGCGATGCGCAAGCTGGTGGGGCTTGAAATTGTAGACGAAGACGGCTTTAACATTTCAGCCCAGTTCCTGCTTGACGCAAACACGCTTGACGCAGAAAAGATACTCCGGCGCATGAGCTCGATTGTGGCAGGCATGTACCGCGACATGCTCGAAGCGATCAAGAGAAAGGAGGGCAGCATCAAGAGGGTTATCAGCGGCAGAGACGACGAAGTCGACAGGCAGTACTTTTTGCTAGTCAGGCTTATCCGCAGCGCCATGATGGACCAAAAGCTGGCCGGCAAGCTCAACCTGAGCAACATCGACATCCTCGACTACAGGATTGCAGCCAACCTGCTAGAGAGCGCAGGCGACTACATTGTCGACCTTGCAACGTCGATACAGGATTTGTCAAAAATAAAACTGGTGGACGAAATAGCAGAGGCCGGCGCGCTGGTGGAAAAGATGCAGGAAAAGTCAGTGGCCGCGTTTGTCAACAAGAACCGGTCAGAGTCTATAGTGGTAGCCAAGACGTACGAAAAATTCCACGAGACAATCAACTCTATCGAGGACGCGTCTGCCACAGCAGAATCTGCTATAATTTTGCTCAACCTGACGCACTCGATGGACAAGATTGCCCGTTGCTGGGTGGATGTCGCAGACTTGGTCAAGCCGGTGCACCTTACGGCGCCGCTTAAAAACGCATAATTAGAGAAACGGCTACTCTCAACCATATGGCGCGAGATCACGGCGAAACAGAAAATGTGCTGGTGCTGCAGGGCGGCGGTTCGCTTGGGGCATTTAGCTGCGGAGTATTCAAGGCGTTTGCAGAAAGCGGCATCAAAATTGACATCATAGCCGGGACGTCTATTGGCGGGATAAACGCCGCGATAATTGCAGGCAGCAAAGATCGGGCAGAAGCTGACCTTGAGCGGTTCTGGCTGGACTTGGCAGAAAACTCTATCGACCTAACGCCGCCGGCGGCAATGCCTGCCGGCAACGGCGGGCCTGACTATTACAGCAATTACTACCAGCAGGCAGGAATCACGCTAAAACACGCGCTGTCATTTTACAGTTCCGCGATATACGGAAACAACATCATGTTTGTTCCCCGGTGGAGGCCAGATTACGCGGCGACCGATCCCCAGTATTTCAGGCCGCAGCAATGGACGTACGTCTACGATCACTCGCCCCTGGCGGCGACTCTGGAAAAATACATCGACTATGACAAGCTCAAGCCAGGCGGCAGCCCAAACGCCCGGCTGATAATAACGGCAGTGGACGTCATGACCGCCCAGCCGCTTACGTTTGACAGCGTAAAGCAGCAGATAACTGTCAAGCATCTGCTTGGAACTTCCGGCTACCCGCTCTATGGCTTTCCGTGGGTGGAAGTGGAAAAAGGAGTGTACGCATGGGATGGAAGCCTGCTGAGCAATACGCCCTTGAGGGAAGTGATAGACGCGGCGCCAACCAAAGACAAGAACGTGTTTATCGTTGAAAATTACCCCAAAGTCATTGACAGGCTGCCGCAGAACCTGCCTGAAGTATACCACCGGGCGCGAGACATCATGTTCAGCGACAAGACGGCGCACAGCCTAAAGATGTCACGGACGATAACGCGCTATTTGCAGTTCATTGAAGAGCTGTACGAAATAATCCAGGACAACGTTGAGCCCGGCAAGATTGACCCGCAAAAGCTAGATAAGATGAAGAGAAAGCATCAAAAGATAATCAACGAGCACGGAGCCGAGATAAAGAAAATAGAATACATCACACGGGAGGAGAGCTTTCCTTACCTTTACGAAAACACCGACTTTACGCCGGAAGGGATAAAGAACCTGATAAAGGAAGGCGAGGCAAAGACAAAGCAGACGCTAAAGAAAATGAACCTCTAGACAACGAGCCCTTTGAAGTCTATTTCAACTTCAAACGATTCGTAGCCTTGCGCCTTTATCTTTGCGCCTATCTTCGCGCTATCCTGCTTGGTTGCTGCAAGGGCAATGACTGCGCCGCCACCGCCAGCCCCTGTTATCTTGGATCCAAGAGCTCCAGCCTTGTTGCAGATATCTATCAGGTCATCTGCCTTTTCATGCGAAACTCCGATCTGCCTGAGAAGCGCCTGATTTTCACTCAAAAGCTCGCCCACCTTTTCCTTCTTGCCCGATGGTATCGCAGCCACTGCCTGCATGCAGATGTCGCGGGCTCGCTTGGCAAGGTCGTCAAACAACACTTCATTTCTGTCCTTGAATTTCTTGACGCTGGCAACAAGGTCGCCAGTAGAATGCCTGACGCCAGTGCTTCCTATGACTATTGAAAGCGGGCTTTTCGACTCTATTTTCGTAAAGCCTGCCAGCTTGCTATAGTGTATGAGCCCGCCAAATGTGCTGATATAGCAATCAGCGCCGGAAGAGTTTTTGTGTACGATGCGCTCTGACTCGATGGCCTGCTCGCACACCTTCTGCCTGTCCGGCTTGCCAAACAGCGAATCAACGGCAGCCACCGTGGCGACGCAGGATGCGGCAGACGAGCCGAGACCCAGACCATGAGGCACTTTTGAAAATACGTCGACTTTGATTCCTGTTTTTTCGTTCCTTGCAGCAAGAACCTGCTCTATTGCATTGTGCAATGGATCAAGTATTTCTTTAGCATTTTTGCCACCTTTTATTGGCTTGAATGCTGAACTGCTGTATTCGCCGGCGGCGCCAATATCCGAATCTATTACTATCTTGCTTTCGCTCGTCATATGAGCAGCAACTGTTATGCGCCTGCTGATAGACGCAAGTATCGCCGGGTTGCCGTACACTACAAAGTGCTCGCCAAACAGGATTACCTTTGCCGGTGCCGACGCTTTTCCTAAAGTCATGTGAACACTATCGAAGAATACCCTACTACTGCGCTGGCATCCCCTGTGACGTCTCCACTCGTGGCATACTTTAACAGCTCGCCTTTTGTAGCCCCGAGGTTCCTCGCTGCAACCATTATCGACGCGATTGCGCCATAGCCGCAGGCAGAAACGTCCAGCCTTTCAAGCACTGCATAAAACTTGTTAATATCAAGGGTTAGGATCGCCTTTATCAGCTCGGCGTCCTTTCTGTGCGCTTCGCTATTTGGCTCGTAATGCGTAAAGTCAGACGACGCTATCAAAAGTGTGCTGTCAATATTTTCGGCTATTGTGTCCGCTATCGCCTTGCCAAGGTCAAACGCTGTGTCAATGTCCTGCATCCTGAGGATCACGGGCACTATGCCAAAATTTGCCTTGATGTACTGCAGAAACGGCAACTGCACCTCTAGGCAGTGGTCCCTACTATGCGCGTCATTATCAAAATCAGTAATTCCTGACTTGCTGGCTACTTGCGTTGCCAGGTCCGAGTTGACTGGCACTTCGCCAAGCGGGGTCTCCCAGATACCACCTTTCATGGTGGCGACTCCCGACCCTATCCCGTAGTGGTTCGGGCCGACCATTATGACATTCTGGAAATCAACTGATGATGCTTCGTAAAAGCCGTTTGCAGCCACTGCGCCGGAATAGACGTATCCTGCGTGTGGAGAAACGATGCCATAAATCCTGCGCTTGGCACCTGACGAGGGCGGCGCCCTACCGGGACCAAAGCGCTGGTTGCGAAACGACTGGTCAATGGTGTCTCTCAGCTCTTTTGGATTGTCAGGATAAAACATGCCTGCAACAGCCGGCGGCCTTTTTATTATCAAGATGTTTCCTCGACTATGCCAAAACGGGTAATACAGTCATGATTTTTTGATAAATTTGATGTCAAGACTGGCATATGGTTATAACATCTTACCAATTTCATGGTTAGGTGCTGTTTTTGTAATCTTTTCTTTAATTAAAGTTTCTCTCGGCTGAATAGGGCAAGATTTGCTATTTGGCATGTGCTCACCAAGCCAGTGTGATACGATGACTTAGTTGTTTGTCGAATTACATACAAGTCTCTAAGATGATGCAATCCAATCACATTCTGTCTGTAATGGAGTTAGAACTAACGAAACTATTCGATAGAAAGCAGTGTCGCTCATGCGGTGGTAAAATCAGTCTGAGGAAGTTCTGTCTCGATTGCAAGGAGCCTACCGCCATAGGTTGTGCGAATTGCTATTTGATTGAAGAATATACTCATGCCGGACATGCCGAGATGAACCTGTAAAGACAAGCCTTAACACATTCAGCTCTAGCAAGACATCTGCTGAATGTACTGTTCAATTTTCGGTTGGTGGCTACCGTTAGGTTAGTTCCTCGACCAACTTTGTTTCAAAGTCGTCGATAGAAGCGATCTCTAGCATCTCACTGTCTGATTTTATCTTGCCCTGCTTCTTCAAGACTTCCCTTGTGAGAAGCCAGTACGTAGTGGCAAGTGCCTTGCGGCCCCTGTTGTTTGCAGGTATTATCAGATCTACCTTTGAAGTCACGTTGTCGCTGTTTGCGATTGCAATGACTGGCACACCTGCCCTTGTCGATTCTATGACTGCCTGCTGGTCTGCCTGCGGGTCGGTAACAATTACTATTTCTGGCTCCATGTAGTTTGGAAGGGACGGGTTGGTGAAAGTGCCGGGCATAAATCTGCCTAATATCCTAGTCGCCCCGGTAAGCTCACAGAACTTTTCCACCGGCGTCTTGCCGTATTCGCGGGCAGAAGTCACTGCAACCTTTGAGATTGTTGACCTGCCGATGAACTTTGCAGCGACGTCTATCCTTGCCAGAGTCTTGCTGATGTCAAGGATGTAGAGGCCCTCTGGGTTGGCCTTTAGGATAAACGGAGCCATAAATTTCGTCTTGACTGGCGTGCCTACGCGGATGCCAGTTGATAGTATCATGTTTTCTAAAGATTCGGTTTCAATGGTTTCCTGACCTTCTTGAGTCTCGACAGGCGCAGCAGATTCTTCAATCTCTGCGCTGGTCTCCTCAACTTCTTCAGGACGATCCTCGGGATTGCTCATATTACGTAGAGGACAGTTCAGCCATACCTTCTATTAAATCATTCCTTAGAGGTAACCATCCTTCTATTAGAAAATCAATTGTCTCAACAATGATTTAGAAACAAGCAATTGCATATGGAATAGACTTGCCTTTAAGTTTTCAACAATCTGCTGGCAGAAAAAACAATAATGTAGCCAAAGGCTCAAAAGCATCTGGCAGTATCACATAGCCTAGCATGGGCAAGGATTCCAATGCATACTCAGCTATCATAGCTTTTGCATGCGGAATCATCCTTTTACTAATTTCTTTCTTTCAGTTCGTCAGTCCGGGAATTACTCATCATCCCGTAGGTTCTGCTTCTTTGGCTCCGGTTAATGCCAGAGGATGCGAAACTCCTTTTCCATCAAGACCCCAAGTTACCCAGACAACAAACAAGAATAGCGGGGATGTCGTTGTCGTCACCAACACTCCGGTATTTCTCATGAAGCCCGGAACTACAGCTAGACTTTGTATGAGCTACACTGAACTTTCTTCAGGTCAACCATTTTCAGGAACAGTGTATTCCCAAGTAGTAGGAGCTACCAATATGAAGAATGTCACAATTGCACCGCATCCTGAGAATATTACAGATAAGGACTATTATTTCGCTAATGCAATTGATGCTCTGCAAAATAAACGCTCTTTTGATGTTGCATATGACATCGATGCCCCAGCTAATTCAAAGGGATTCTACGGCATGTGGCCTCTTGGAGTCTGTCCAGGTCTGCCTCTTGCAGTAGGATACGATGCAACAGAGATAAATTATTCCAGAGACTTTCCGTGGACAAGTGGGCCTTACTATGGGTGTTCTGGCTTCATAGACGAAAAGATCGTGAGACTGTCTGGCATTGAAGTTTCCTACATTACTAATCAGACTGAGTCAAATATTGGATATGAGATTACTGGTGTTCACTACGACATCACAAAAGAAGAGGTACGGGAAAATCAGTCAATCACAGAAACAAATCAGCCTAGTGAAGCAGTAACAGTCACGTTTACGGTTCATTTTCATACATACAACGCAACTTTCAATGTGATTGCCGACGCCAAAGACTTTGCAATTGCGCAATTCGACGGCAACCCTCAGTTTGAAAAAGACAACGGTTGTAGCTGGGCACCCACTAATGAGACTGTATTTGATCTTCCCGACGGCCGTTCTATTTACGATGGTAATTTAGCAGCCGACACACAGTACGTGAAAATCGCTGGCAGGTCTGAGAAAATATTGCCATATACTGGTGATTCTACCTATAGCTTCAACGTTAGGCTGACAAACTTGCCGGAAGGGTATTATGCACTCCAGCCTGCCATATTCATTACAGACAAAGATGAGCCATTAACAAAGTATGGGATTAACGCCAATACTTCGTCAAATACAAATGCAGCGGGCAGCGCAATAGCAAATTACTTCCCGGTTACTATTGGAGATAGACTGCCCTCGGCTTTCACCAATGACAACGAGACGGTTTCTCCTAATGCAAAAGAAATACACGGTCAATGTTGAGAAAGGCTGCAACGGAGTAACCAACATAGTATTAGAAGTATGCTCCTCAAAAGACCAATGCTGCATTCAGCCAAAGGCTCAAAAGGATAAGCGAGTATGATAATCTAAAGGAGAATCAATGTTCGATTCAATTCGCTCAAGAATTACTGTGGCTATTCTAGTAGTCGCAATTGGAGCAATTCTTGTAACCTTTGCAATCGCGTATTTTGGAGGAAGTGTAAAGTCTGGCTCAAATGCCGAAGATTACAAGAGAATCATAACCTATACGCCAATATACAAAACGGACCGAGAAACTACATACAATTTCAGTTATGCTAGAATACAAGATATCTCTAGTGATTCTCCTGCTCGACTTCTAAACCCGTTTGGAAAAACAATGGCAGCCTTTCCTCAGGTTTCGACTGGAAGTAACAATAATCCAAATGATAGGATGAGGGAGGATGAAAGAACCGCTCTTGTAATAAATGCAGATGCTTTTGAGCAATATATTCTGATTCGTCTTCCACCTGAACTGGGAGGCAATGTAGATAGTGTCAGTGCATTTAGAGCGTATAGCAATCTTGATCCGGGATCAAAGTGCTTGCTTAGATATAGTTCAGAATTCGATGGTGCTGTCCTTTTAGATCCGTGTCACAACGATATTTTCAGAGTATCCGATGGATACTCTTGCTTTGGTAAGATAGTGAGTGGTAACCCGGTCTTGACTGGCTATAATGCCATACCCCGACTCAGACTCTCAGTCGATGATCAAGGCTATCTTTTGGCAGCAAGGCCGGATGGTCAGCCATCTGGTGATGGAACTGTGGGCGAAGGACGAATTATGCCTGCCGAGGAGATAAAGATCTTCCAAAATGATCCAAGTTGCGATTTTGAGAGTTAAATGCAGAATCTGCAGCAATGCCTAAGGCTCAGATTTGTCAAATCATCCATTCTCTACCAGAAATATATCGACTATCTGAAAGGTCAGATACTACAGACTACTCATACCCTCCACTAAATCATACTCTAAGAGACGCACGAGCTCATTCAGCTTTGCCACGCGCT
>JAJPDY010000147.1 GCA_023252395.1 Nitrososphaera sp.
GAAAATAACGATCTATACTACATGAAAGACGGCAAGATCATGACCCACACCAATAATTCCGGAGGGATACTGGGCGGGCTTTCAAACGGGATGCCACTCGTAATCAAGGTAGGGTTCAAGCCTGCCGCATCTATAGCAAAGACTCAGGAGACGCTTGACCTGTCAAAGAACTCTCAGGCGAACCTCCAAGTGCCGGGCAGGCACGACCCATGCGTGGTGCCAAGGGCGCCGCCTGTTGTCGAGTGCGTAGTTTCAATGGTTCTTGCAGATCACGCAATTCGCGCCGGCTTGATACCGCCTGTCCTGAAGTGATGGCGATGGACAAGAATGAAGAGCTAGAGACGCTACGGCGGCAGGTGCGAAACGTCACTTCTGAAATAATGCGAAATGTGCATCAGAGGATGGAGCTTGCAAGGCAGATAGGCGAGGTAAAGGGCAGGCTTGGGATCGACGTCAAGGATGAAAAAGTAGAGCAGGACATACGCGCGATGGTCCTCGGGCTTGCTGGCGAAATTGGCATGAGCAACGAATTTGCCCTCCGGCTTCTCAACATCCTGCTTGCCGAGTCGGAACTTGTGCAGGCGCAAAAGCAGCCACAAAAGGCAGCAAAGCAGACGCACCTTGGCATCTTTATGCGCGCAAAGCAGCTAGAAGCGTCGGGAAAAAAGATAATCCATATGGAAGTAGGCGAGCCGGATTACCCTCCGCCCGACGCGGCCGGAAATTCACTTGCAGAATCGTTCAAGCTAAGACAGTACCATTATACAGACACTAGGGGAATCCCGAAACTTCGCGACGCAATCGCAAAGAAGGAAGGCGTCACAGAAGACCGAGTGATAGTTACCCCGGGCGGCCGGTTTGCAGTGTTTAGCGCAATTGCCTCGCTTGTAAAGGCAGGGCAGGAATTGATAGCCATAGAGCCTGCTTGGCCTGCGTACAAGGAATGTGCCGACTTTATCGGGGCAAAGATCCAGATACTGAAAACGACGCTTGAAGACAAGTGGACGCCAGACACCAGGCAGCTTGAAGAAATGATAAACCCAAGTACAAAGATGATAGTCCTCAATTACCCAAACAACCCGACTGGTAAAGTTCTTGATAATCGGACAATGGAAAAAATAGTGTCAATCGCCAAAGACAATGATCTCTATCTGTTGAGCGACGAAGTCTATGCAGATTATGCATTCAAGAAATTCCAGAGCATAGCAGAATACAGCTACGACAAGGGAATCCTCGTATCGTCATTTTCAAAGCGCTATGCAATGACTGGGTTTCGCGTAGGCTATAGTATTGCAAGCAAAGATGTCATTTCAAAAATGGCCAAGGTCCAGGCAGTAGGGATAACGAGTGTGGCAGAGCCTGTGCAGCAGGCAGCCCTTGCAGCTCTTGGAGAAGACCCTTCAGAAAACATTGCTACAATGAAAGGAAGGCTTGACTTCATGTCTGTCAAGCTGAAAGAAATGTCGCTTCGCTTTGCAGAGCCGGATGGGGCAATGTACGCCTACCCTGAATTGCCATCAGGCGAGGACATGCCGCTTGTTGAGAGGATGCTAGAGCGCGGGGTGGCGATAGCGCCGGGCAGCGGGTTTGGCGATTCTTACAAAAAGTTTGTCAGGATATCTGCCTGCCAGCCAGAAGAAGTGCTGGAAAAAGGGCTTGACATAATGGCGTCCGTAATCAAGGAGCAGGCGTAAGCTTGGAAATAGCGATAATAGGCGCCGGCGGCAAGATGGGCTCGTGGTTTGCCAACTACTTTTCGCGCCGTGGAATACCGGTCTCTGTTTACGACGTCAAGAAGAGCTCGCTAAAGTTCCAAGAGAACGTTCGAGTTTCAGGCAGTATAAGCGCCTGCGTCAAAAATGCAGACTTTGTGCTTGTCTGCGTTCCAGTGAACGCGACGCCTGAAACAATCAAAGAGTGCGCCAAGAGCATGAAGGCCGGCGCAGTGATTGCAGAGATATCGTCTGTAAAGCAAAAGGCATTTCATGCACTTCAAAAAGTGCGAAGAGATCTACAGCCTTTGTGCATACACCCGATGTTTGGGCCTGGCGCAAGTGAGAAAAAGCAAGCCAAGATACTGCTAGTTCCAGTCAGAAACAAAGATGCAGAGTTAAAAATAGTAAATGCAATGTTTGAAAACGCCAAGATAACTGTACTACCTGACCCGGAGACTCACGACAGGTCAATCGCCATAGTGCTTGGCCTGACATATTTTACAAACATAGTCTTTGGCAAGGTCGCATCGGCAAACAACCTAGCACTACTGAAGGAAATATCTGGCACCACGTTTGGCCTCCAGTCGCTTCTTGCAGAAAGCATACTGACAGACGAGCCTGACCTGATCATTGCTTTAATCAAGGAAAACCCGTTTGCCCGCAAATACATCCGAGAGTACCTAAAGGTCGCGTCGGCCACTGAAAGGCTGGTGTCTGCCAAGAGCAACAAGGGTCTAAAAACCGACATTCAGAAAAGCAAGTCAAGGCTCCAAAAATATCAGGATCTACAGCAGTCATACAGGCGCCTGTACGACATAGTGGAGAACTTAAAATAAGCACAGCGCACAATTGACAGCATGACGCTTCTTTGGCGCGATTCGTGGCTCAAGCCGCTCTCTGATTTTGACGTAGGAGCAGAAAAATGCAGCTACTGCAAAAAGGCGTTTGGCAAGATAGACTTTGTCACCGCCTGCGACTTTTGCGAAATTGGAATCATGCACGATTCCTGCGCCAACAAGCACATAATCGCCAGCCACAAAAAGGAGCTGCAAAGAAAGATAGACGCGCACAAGGACAAGCCTTTGCACGACTACCAGTAGTCAGTCGGATGGCGGCCCGAGGTAGTCCATGCCAGTTCCGCTCTTGCGCTCGCCGTCAATGGACGACACGGTCCGGGTGGACTTTATTCCTGACACCCTTCTTATCTTGTTTATCACAAAATCCACAGTGTTGCCAACCGGGACTTCGACCCTCACTATCAGGTCAAATTCTGCATAAACGCCTTCCACAGATATGACGCCGGGTATCTGCGCTATTTCTTCAAGGACCGGTTTTTCCATACCAGGAAGTGTGTTTATCATTACGTATGCCCCTGGCATGTTCCTATATGCCCGGTGCCCGATATTAAACGATATTGCCC
>JAJPDY010000017.1 GCA_023252395.1 Nitrososphaera sp.
GGGTCGAGCGTGTCTGTCGGCGTGTTGTTAATTATTATTGTGTCGCGCGCCGGGTCTGCCCTTGTAGTCATTGCCCATATCACGTCGTTCATGTCGTGCACGTTTACCTCGCTGTCAACCACTACGAACATCTTTGTCAGAGCCAGCTGTCCCATCCCCCACAGCCCCATCATTACTTTTTTCGCCTGACCCGGATATTGTTTTTTTATCGATATTATTGCAAGACCCTGAAACCAGCCGGCTGCCGGCATTGAAAAGTCGACAACCTCGGGATGGAACATCTGGACAAGCGGAAGAAACGAGCGCTCTATTACCTTGCCAATGTACGCGTCTTCAAGCACCGGCTTGCCAACAACTGTAGTGAGGTAAATGGGCTGGCTGCGCCTCATGATGCCTGTCAACGTAAAAGTTGGAAACGGCTCGGCCGGCGTGTAGTAGCCTGTGTGGTCGCCAAACGGCCCTTCCATCCTCATGTCGTTTGGATCGACGTACCCTTCAAGCACGATCTCGGCGTTTGCAGGCACTTCAAGGTCGACTGTCCTGCACTTTACCAGCTTTACCCCCTTCTTTCGGGTGATGCCGGAAAACAGGTACTTGTCCATGCCTTCAGGCACCGGCGCGACTGCGCTAAAAACTGTAGACGGGTCTGCTCCTATCACTATTGCAACTTCGATCTTTTTATTCTGCTCTTTTAGCATCCTGTAGTGCTGCGCGCCGCGCTTGTGAGTCTGCCAGTGCATTATGGCATGCCTGTCGTCAACGATCTGGATCCTGTAGACGCCAAAGTTGCGGATTTCAGTTTCCGGGTGCTTTGTGACTGTAAGGCCAAAAGTGATAAACTTGCCGGCGTCGCCTGCAAATGACTTTAACACGGGCATCGAATTGAGCGACGCCTTGTCAGTTTCTATAACTTCCGTGACCGGCCCACTGTCTACATACTTGGGGCCGTACTCGCCTATCTCTGACAGCTTTGGCAGCATCTTTAGCTTGTTCAGCATGCCAGAGGGCATCTTCATTTTTGTAAGCTCGGTGATTCGCCTTCCAATCTCGGTAAAGTCCTCGGTCTCTAGCGCTATTTCGAGCCTCTTCATTGTGCCAAAGGCGTTGCCGAGGACCTGCATCTTGGAGCCTTCGACGTTCTCAAACAGAACCGCGGGTCTGTCGCCTTCATACATCAGCCGGCGCATGATCTCTGCCACTTCGAGGTCGGGGCTGACCCTTGCTTTCACCCGCACAAGCTGTCCAGCCCGCTCCAGCGCTTCAACGTATTCGCCGAGGCTTTCAAAAGGCATTATTCCAGCTATCAGGAGAACGTTAGATAAGCGTTGCCCAATGCTTTGCCTGCCCGTTTGAAAAATATACCGTTGTATTGTTTCATAATCAGTAAATAGTTGTCGATGCCACGTGCATCATGTCAGAACAAGACAGACAGAAGGCAGAAAAGGGCAAAGACCCAATGTCACCAGAAAAGATAAGAGAGCATGAACCGACGGCTGTAAAGCGAGATGCTTCTGATCAAACTATCACCGAGCCGGGCCAGACTGGAAAGAACCCCGAAGAGGCCCGCGAGATTGCAAGAAGCAAGGGAATGGCCAAGGGTGAAGCCGGCGCGGCTGAAACAGGCGACGAATACGAGCAAGGCGCGGCTGGCACAAACAAGTAAGTCGCCTCTCTTTTCTTTTTTATCATGTGAACTATCATGGTCGAAAATAAATTTCCCAAAGTGCCCAAGGAGGCAATAGTAAAGCCTGATGACGAAAAGCCGGTTGAAAACGTGATAAGGCCGGAGCAGGTAGAGACAAAGGACGAAAAAGAGTACGAGCGGATGAAGTCAGCCGATCACGACATGGACGGCGACGACAACCCGGACTTTGACCCCGAAGCGTGATTTGCCGCTAGCGGCCCTTGATTACGAACTTGCTTGCGTTCTTGCGCACCAGGGGCTTTATCTTTTTCATTATTATGTCATGGATGTTCTTGTCTGCGTCGATGTCAAACGACAGCAAGAGCACGTATGAAAGCCGGCTGTTTTCGTCGGCTATCGGGATGGTGGCCCGGGCCAGCTTTGCATAGTGCGACATAGCGTAGTCTATCCTGCCAAGCAGGTATTCCCATCGAAGGCGCGTGTACTGGCGAGTTGCAGCAGTGATCGCGTACTGCGCACGCTCTTCTGGGCTCATGATGGGCTTGAGGCCCTTTCGCTCCGCGGTGCCTACCAGGTGGCCGTCCTCGTCGGCAATGCCGGCAAACCTTATCGAACTGTCAAGCGCAATGACCTTTTCGCAAAATTCCTGGAAGAAGGATTTCATTCAATCATCCTCCTTTGGATGGGTATATTTGATTTTCTTCCTATGCAAATACTTATATGAGTTAGCGGAAGAATTCAGTTCCACTTTGTCCGCTCAAGAAGTTGTAACGCTAGAAGACCGCAAGAACTCGCTTCTGAACAGGCGCGAGGTAAAGGTGCTGTTCAGGGGAGCCGCCGGCAAGATAAAGAGGACCGAGGCGGCAGAAAAGATTGCAGGCGAGCTTGGGGTCAACTCAAAGCAAGTAGTCCCGATAAACCTCGTTTGCGCGACCGGCATGACTGACGTTCACGCTCTATTCTATGTCTACGACGACGAAAAAGAGATTGCAAAGCAGATGCCACGTTTTAGGATCCTGAGAACCATGCCAAAGGCAGAAAGGAAGAAGATCATTGACGAGGAAAAGGCTGCCAGGGCTAAGGCCAAGCAGGAAGCCGCCGCAGCTGTCAAGGGCGCCGGAGGCAAGAAGTAGAAATGGCAGACAAAAAGGCTGCTGCAAAGGGCGAAGTAGCCGTCTACAAGTTCTACAAGGTGCAGGGCGACAAGGTCACAAGGAACAAGCGCGACTGCCCAAGGTGCGGCAAGGGAACGTTCATGGCAGAGCACAAGGACAGGTTCACCTGCGGCAAGTGCGGGTTTACAGAATTCACCCACAAAGAACAGGCCAAGAAAGGCAAAAAGTAAAGGCTAGCCTGCGACATTCTTTATCTCTTTTTTGATGGCGCGCGCCACAGAGGGCGCCAGAACAGGATAGAACGATTCTATGTAGCGCCTGCTCTTTGCAAGCCGGGCGACGTTTTTGTTGCCAGCGACTTGTACGTAGCCTTCCAGAAACTCCCTTGCCACTTTTGCTGCGACTTGGCTGTTGCGCGTGCTCTTCAAGCCCCAGCTGACAAACTGCGCCAAGTCCCACGCATTGTCGCCGGCCTGAAAGATAAACTGCTCGACATCTGTGAAGTAGAGGCTGCTTCCGCTGACTATGACGTTCTTTGGCTTGATATTGCCAAGGCTAGAGCCGTCGCTGTGTATTTTTGCAATCTGCGCGCCGGCCTGCCTGAGCAGGTAGAAATCATCCTTGCCCCTTGCACAGTCTTTTATCACGTCAGCAAGCGTCCTGCCCTCGATAAACTGGGTTACAAGGAGCTTCCGGTCAAGGACTACAGCCTCTATTGTAGGGGCATGTAGGCCGAGGCTGCGTAGATATCGAATAGCCTTGTACTCGGATCCTAGGCGGAAGAGCGGGTCCACCTTGAACCTCTTTACGGGCGCGGTCCAAAGGCTCAGGGCGGCCCACTTCACTGCCTTTGATTTTGCAAGTTCTTTTACCGCGATTTTGTAGTCGCCCGAATCGTGCTTTATCGTGTACAGTATAGTCCGGCTGTTGACATTTCCAAGGCGGCGCTTTGCTGTCACTGAATAATTGCTCAGGCGAAGAGAGCCTGCCAGTTCATCAAGCCAGTCCCTACTGTCGACTATCAGCCTGCCCTCTGGCAGCTTCCAGTACGCCCCTTTCGGGCACGACATGAAATCGGGCAGCTTGACATGCTGGTCCCTGTGGCGCCTGATCTTGGACTCGGCTTCCTTGACCGCTAGGTGCCAGATCCTCCTTCCCGCGTAGGTCTGTATGAAATATGAGCTGAATTCCTGGAGCCTTTTTGAGAGCTTTAATCGAGTCGTGTCTTTGTCTACCAAGATGCGCTTTTCAGACACCCGCAAAAAGTCGCCCTGCCGGGCAAAGAGTTCGCCGTCTTTTGCCACAACATCTTCCAGCGCTCTCTTGTAGCCGTCAAGGGCAAATTCCAAATTGCGCTTGCTGGCCAGATAAGTCCGATAATAGCTGTATGTCGCGCTCGGGTACAGCAGCATCCTGCGCTTTATTTTTGAAAACATTATGTATTCCAGAGGAAAGAGGATTTCTGTGCTCAACACGTTTGCAGAGTCCACGATGCCCTGCACCTCTTCTATGATTATGCGCCGCTTGTAGATTCGCTCGACATTGAAAAGAAATTCAGAGCCTGCGATTGGCTCATAAACGTGCAGCAGCCTGCCGGCCACAAATTCTCCAAGAAACGCGCCCTGCGCGTCACGCTCTAGTGACCTTTTGTCTACTGCAAGCGCTGATACCTCCATCCCCGGCTCGCTCGTGTAGACATACTTTACAAGGTAAGGGTAATTTTCTAAAACGATCAAGATGTCGATGTCGCTTTCAGGCCGGGCGTAGCCGGCAGCCCTTGACCCATAGATGCACGCCGCAACAACCGTGCGCCCCTTTGCAACCTTGCTGACGCATTTTTTTATTGTATCAAGTTCTTCGGGCGAAACGCTAGACATAGCCGGTTTTCTTTTTTCTCAGCTTTGTGCTTTCAAACTCTGCTATTTTGTCCCTTACCGCCTGGTCCACCTGCAGGCGCGCCATCGCCTCTATCGGGATTTTTATCACGTTAGCGTCAATTGGCACCTTTACAGTAGGGAGGCCCTTTTCCATCCACATCTTTAGCACCTTGTCTTCCAGCTTCAAGTCCCTAAAGCCTTCTGGAAAGCGCGTAGTGATGTGCCTTATCAGAGTCTGGTCTGACTTGAAGACGGCGCGCTCTTCTAAGAGCCTGCCAGAGTCGGCGTACGTCCCTTCAAAGAGCGTGCCGGACACCTCGTCGGATATCACCTTCATCTTGACTATCCTGCTGACAAGCTCTAGGTAGTGCATGAACTCGTGCGCCAGTATGGCGTGTATCGTGCCTTTCAGCCCGTAGGAGACCAGTGGCGCCGTTATTTGCACGACTACCCGCAGCAAGTTGTCGTCGCCCACAACAGGAATAGTCCTTGCAAAGAGTATGCCCATCTGGGCGAACTCGGCTGCAGAAGTTGAAACCACGAGGCTTGGCTCGACGTAATAATACGGGTATTTCAAGCCTGACGCTTGCTCAACCCTCTTGATGCCTTCAATGACAAGCGGAAACCTTTCAACCACAAGGTCATAGATTTTTTGCGGGAGCTGGCCTGCTTTGAAGGCGTCATGGACCTTGTACAGCGGGTCAAAGCTGCTCATCTTTTCTGCTGTCAGATTCCTTCAGTCAAACAAAAACGTTACTGCTGAAGCGCTACGTCCAGTATGTCAAACGTGACGCATTCGCACTTGCTTCCAAGGATTTCTGAAATGTTGGGCTTCATGTACTCCTCGCCGCCCACAAACTGCTTTATCATCAGCCCGCCGTCTGCCGTTATCGTAAACGTAAACTGGTTGCTGTCAAGCTGCCTGGCGCGCGCAGAGTAGATCTTTTTTGTGGCTACCCGGAACCTGTTCTCAAAGCTCACTTCAGAGCCGGCAAGCGAATTGAGCTTTTTCATATCCTCCTTTGTTATGGCGTTTGCACATTTTGCATGGATCTTTGTCTTGACTGTAAAGCGCGCCTGCGGCTCCAGAATGTCTTCCTGCACGGACATGGTTGCTGAAACTCCGCTGCTCTTGATCCTGACATCTCCAAGTTCCCTTTTCTTTGGGTTAAAGACGCGTACAGAAAAGGGCCGGCCGGTCCCAAGCACAAGGCTGCTCTGGTCCTCGCTTCCGATCCAAGAGAATTTCGGCGCCTGACCTTTTGTCATTTCCATCAGCTCTTTTGCAATAATGCCTTCGACGCTTGTATAGCCGGACAACCCCGAATTATCGCACATATTGCATCCCTTGCCCTCGCAGTGCGGGCACTTGTCCTGCTTTTGCGGCATGCCCCTTGACTTTTTGAAGTACCTGCCGGCAAGTGCAACTGGCCGCGACTTTACTGCAACTTCCAAGTTGTTCTCCTTGTCCACTGCAAGGCTTATCGTGATGTCAGGCTTCATGTAGTCGGCCTTTCTTTTTGTCAGCCGCACAAGCCTGATGCCAAGCTCCCTTGTCAGGTGGTTCTTGATGCTTTCCTTGCCGCGAATCTTTAGGCGCGCCCTCATTGCGTCTTCCCGCTCGTAAATTTGGGTAGGCAGCGTGGCGCCAACCACAAAGGTGTCAAATTCATAGTCCTGCACCGCAGCCATTATCCTGTCCACTATAGAGTCAAGGTCGTCCATAAGGCCGCGGCAGATGTAGCACGGGCTGTCCGGCTTTATCCTGCCGGCGTCGGTATGCCTTTCGAGGCAGCACCTGCAGAGCTTGTATTGCTTTAGCTGCAGTATG
The DNA here is from genome assembly GCA_023252395.1 of Nitrososphaera sp. Lineage (GTDB taxonomy): Archaea > Thermoproteota > Nitrososphaeria > Nitrososphaerales > Nitrososphaeraceae > Nitrososphaera. The sequence goes on from JAJPDY010000017.1 coordinate 6,469, forward strand.
CTTTTGGCATCAACCGCCAAGGCCGCCGCCACCAAATTTCCTGAAAAAGTCTCCCAGACCGCCGCCCCTTCCCTTGCTGTGCTTCATGAAATCTTTGGAGGCGTTGTACTGCTTTATCATTTCCTTGATGTCCGGCTCTGATAGGCCGGAGCCCCTTGCTATACGCCTTCTCCGGGATTCGTTGATGATGTCCGGGTCCTTCTTTTCTTCCTTTGTCATGGACTGGATTATGAAGCGCCATCTCTCCATCTTTACCTGCATCTCGTCTAGCTTGTCTTCTTTGACCATCCCGGACATGCCGAGGTTTTCGATGATGTTCCTAAATCCCATCTTGCTTGCAGAATCCATCTGCGCGTAAAAGTCTTCAATCGTCATCTTGCCCTTTGATATGCGCTTTACCTGATCCTCGTCTGCCTGCAGCTCGAGCCCTTTAGCCATTTCAAGCAGCGCCTTGATGTCGCCCATGCCAAGCAGCCTGCCGACAAAGCGCGTCGGAGAAAACTGCTCCAAGTCGTCAATTCGCTCGCCTGTGCCGATAAACATCACCTTGGCGCCGGTTGCCGCAGAGGCTGCAAGCGCGCCGCCTCCCTTGGCAGTGCCGTCAAGCTTTGTAAGTATGATCCCGCCCACCGGCGCGGCTTCATGGAATGCCTTTGCCTGGTTGAACGCCTGCTGGCCTATTGTCCCATCAATTACAAGAAGCACAAGATCAGGGGTTGCAACCTTGTGCATTTCGCGCATCTCGTCAAGGAGCCCCGTCTCTTCCTTGTGCCTGCCGGCAGTGTCGATGATGATGACGTCAAGGTTCTGGTCCTTGAAATGTGCAAGGCCGTTTCTGGCAATGCCAACTGCATCCTTGCTTTCCTCTTCGCCATAGACTTCGACGTTTATCTTGCTGCAGTTCATCTTTAATTGCGTCAGCGCGCCAGGGCGCCAAGTGTCTGCGCCTACCACTCCAACCCGGTAACCGTGTTTTGTTAGCCACCTTCCAAGCTTTGCAGTTACGGTGGTCTTGCCGCTTCCCTGGATGCCAAGCATGAGGACGACGTTTTGCTTGCCGGGCTTGAAAAACGACGTGGCTAGAGCGTGGTCGTCGTCTTCTTGGGCCTTGTCGATTGTCTTTATCACTTCGCCAGAGTAGCCAAGCATCTTGGCAAGCTCGCCATAAAGTATCGTGACAATGTGATCTTTTCTAGAGAGCCCTTTTGGCGGCTGCTCGCTCAGTGCTCGTTCCTTGAGGTTCTGCGTGATTGAAAGGACGAGCCTAACGTTGACGTCTGATTGTAATAGCGCACGCTGGACGTCCTTGCAGAGCGAGTCGATAAGCTCCTCGTTGATGTCGGATGCTCCAACGATTTTTTTCAGGGCGCCACGGAGGCCCTCGCGCAGGTTGTCAAACATTTACTTCTTGCCTACTAGGGCCACTTCCAGTATTTCAAATATTCCCCTCTGGCCGTCCCAGTGCGCGTTGGCCTTTTTGACCTGCAATCGCCGGGCAAATAGCGGGCAATCTGTTACAAGAGTCTCTGCCTCGCCGCCCTCAAACGTGAGGTTAAAGCCATATTTTTTGGAAAGCGCCGCCAGCTTTGACAATGAATCCAAGTCAAGCGTCCTGCCAAGCCACTCCTTTTCAAGACCCATCGCCGACACGCCCACTATCATTATCTGAAAGCCGCGCTCTACTAGCTCGCTCATGTATTTTACCGGCTCGACGTTCCACAGCGGCGCGATTGCCGCAAGTCCTTGCCGGCTGCATATCTCTTCAAAAGCCTGCTTTTGGTAGTTGCTTGAAATGCCGCCATAGACTACTCCTTGAATTCCGTACAGCGACTTTGCCTGTATTATTGCTTCTTCAAGCGCCTTAATTTCGTCCTGCTTGCTCCTGCCGCTTACGGAAAAGCCCATCAGCGGGATCTGCATCGCGTCTGCAAGGTATTCAGTGACCCAGCTGTTCGGGTAGTGGAAGAGTGGGCTGTCGTCAGCTACTGGGTGCATCGTGACTAGGCACACTACTTCATGCCCCATTTCTTTTGCGCGAAATATCGCAAACGTGCTGTCCTTGCCCCCGGAATAAAGTGACGCCAGCTTCAACCTGAGTGACAGATTGAGAGTTCAATATTAGACTACCGACCAACTGTTTATATCACTATAGCAGATAACTGCAATTTGCTTGAGCATACTGCTTGAGGTAAGAAACCTCAGTAAGCGTTTCATGATAAAGAAAAGTTTTTGGCAGTCAAAAGCGCCGCAGTACTCAAAGGCAGTAGACAACGTCAGTTTTGACCTTGACAGAGGAAAGGTTCTGGTGATTGCTGGCGAGTCAGGCTCTGGCAAGACCACTGTAGCCAGATTGGTCATCGGGGCCATCAGGCCGGATTCTGGCACAATATCGTTTGATGGAAGCGACATCACGCGCTTTACAAATAGCCAGCTCAAGCAATTCCGCTCTTTTGTCCACATGGTATACCAGGACCCGTACGCGTCGCTCGATCCCCGGATGAAGATACTTGACATAGTGATGGAGCCTCTTAACATCCATGACAAGGAGAGCAGCAAAGAGCAAAAGATCGAAAAAGTGTTGAAAGCTTTGGAAGAAGTCCGGCTAGAACCAGTGGAAGAAATCGCAGCAAAATATCCCCAGGCGCTTTCCGGGGGCCAGAGGCAGAGAGTCGCGCTGGCAAGAGCAATAGTCCTAAAGCCAAAACTTATCGTGGCAGACGAGCCCGTTTCAATGCTCGATGTCTCGGTGCGGGCTGAAACGCTTGGCTTGATGATGAGCCTAAAGGAGCGGTTCCAGATATCGTTTATCTACATAACGCACGACCTGTCGACTGCAAGGTATGTGGGCGACAGCATAGCCGTGATGTACAAGGGGCAGATAATTGAAAAGGGCCCGATAGACAACGTCTTACTAAATCCACTGCACCCTTACACGCAGGCATTGATCAAAGCAATCCCTGATCCAGACGGATCACTGGCAGACACGCCTGCCAGCCCTGATGCAAAGCAGGTCGCTGACGAAAAACCATCATCCACTGGATGCAAGTATTACGACCGCTGCCCGCACGCAATGGAAGCATGCAAAAAAGATCCCATCTCTGTCAAGGCAGCCGACTCGCATTACGTGTCATGCTTTCTTTATGACGGCAAGAAATAATCAATATCCCCTGACAATCCCATATAACAGTGAGATAGAACCAAAATAGTTTTATTGACGCGGTCTAGCCTAATAACAGAATTATGAGAAAGGGAATACTGGCGGCTCTACCCATTTGTCTGTTGATTCTTGCGGCGTTTGTAAACCTTGGCGTGCCTGCTTATTCGCAAGCCTCCGTAAAAGGCCCAAATGTCGACAGCGTAAAGTTTACCCAGTATTCCGATGAAAATATCGCCCTGAAGGCTGTCAAGGCCGGCGACATTGACGCTTACTTTTACCGCATTCCGCTTGAAATCGTTTCTGACGTAAAGAAGGATCCGGACCTTGCAGTGTATGACAGGGACGCCGGATCGTTTGGCCTCCTTTTGAATCCGGCGCCATCAAAGGACGGCAGCGTGCTGAACCCGTTCCAGTTCAGAGAAGTCAGGTATGCCATGAACTACCTTGTGGACCGCGAATTTGTAGTAGGCGACGTGCTCAAGGGATCAGGGTCTCCGATGGTTGACCCATTTGGCATTTCATCGCCAGAGTACCAAGACATTGCAGACATTGTCGAGTCGTTTGGTTTTAGGCATGATTTTAATGGCGCAGAAAAAATGATAAGCGACGCCCTTGGCTCCGCCGGCGCCAACAAAGAAAACGGCAAATGGATGTTCAAGAGTAATCCCATTACAATCAAGATCTTTATCAGAAGTGACGACCCAAGGCGCAACTCTATTGGCGAAGCCCTGTCTTCTGACTTGGAAAAGATTGGTTTTACAGTTGAAAAGATATACGGCGATTTGTCGCGTGCGCAGCTTGATGTATACGGCTCAAACCCGCAGGACCTCGACTGGCAGATCTACACCGAGGGCTACGCAGGGACCCTGACTTTTGTAGCATACAACCCGACAGTGCCGGCGCAGATGTATGCCCCGTGGTACGGCAACATGCCGGGAAGGGGCAACGCCGGCTGGCAGTATTCAAACAATACTCTGGATGAAATTACGCAAAAGATCCTGAACCTTAATTTCACGTCAAAAGAGGAGAGAACAGAGCTTGTCAGAGAATCCATCACGCAAGGGATACAGGAGTCTGTCAGGATTTTCATCGCCCAGACAAAAGAGCCGTACGTGGCTTCGTCGTCTGTCAGCGGCCTTGTAAACGACTTTGGCGCAGGGATTTCCAGCAGGTTCTCCCTAATTGATGCAAAGCCGGCCAGCGGAAATACGCTGAACATCGGAGTCAGGCAGCTTTCTCAAGGAGCGTGGAACAACATTGCAGGCTTGAAGGACACTTTTAGCATAACCATATTCTCCGCCATCTTTGACTTTGCTTCGCTCAGAGACCCGTACCTCGGGACGGTCATACCCATGCGCGAAAACTGGACTGACGTAGTCACAAAGGGGCCTGCCGGCTCGCTCAGCGTCCCAGCCGATGCCCAAAAGTGGGATCCTTCCAATTCTAAATGGGAGGCAGTAGGCGATGACGAAACGTCAAAGAGCAAGGCCACGTACAAGGCGCTTTATTCTGACTGGCATAACGGCATCCCGATGGACAAGAACGACCTCTTGTACTCGTACTACTTTACCTTTGAATGGGGAACAAACACCACAAAGAGCGGCGCTCCAGACCTCACGATTGATCCAGAAGTCACCCCAACAGTGAGCGCAAGCCTCCCGACGCTAAAGGGCATCAGGTTCCTCTCAGACGACACGTTTGAGTCGTACATAGATGTCTGGCACTTTGACGATAAAGAGATAGCAGACTATGGGACAA
>JAJPDY010000148.1 GCA_023252395.1 Nitrososphaera sp.
ATTGCCGAGCTGGCAGAAATTCCTGAAGACACTGAAGACAAGGACTTGAAGCGCCTTGCAGAGCGCATGCCGCTTGCCTACGACGCGCTTGCGACAGTCGCCACCGAATTTCGGATTCCGATAATACACACGCCTTCTGCAGATCAGACAGCGCAATTTCTGGTTACGCTTGTGAACAAGAGCCTGCGGGAAGGCAAGGCCACCGGCCCGCTATTGAGAAAGATAAAGAAGGAAAACCCTGTCTACATACAGCAACTATCTGTCCTGTCGTCGGTGCCCGGCGTTGGCGAAAAACTTGCCGTAAGGATGCTTGAAAAATTCAAGACGCCTGCGAGGGCGCTCAGCGCGTCTGCGGCAGAGCTTGCGACTATCCCCGGCTTTGGGCTTGCAAGGGCAGAGCGCGTCCGCAAGATACTTGATTCGACTGGCAACATCAAGCAGGTGACTCAAAAGACGCTCTTTGATCAGTCTGACTGAGCGCAATGGAAAAACTCAGCTAGATTTTTTGTACTTGCGTCTTAACTTGTTGCCGCAGAGCGGGCACTCGCTCGTATTGGGGCCAAATGTTCTGCTGCAGGCGCTGCAGTAGGTTATCCATCTCCTTACTTCCTTTATGCCCTTGCTTGATGTAGACCTGACAGGGATCTTCATGATAGTGGCGACGTTTGCAACTGCATAGTCGTCCGTCACCAGTGTTGTATTGAGCGAAAGTGCAAGCGCAAGTATAGAGATGTCCGCCCCTGACAGCTTGGCCGAGTCGCCGGTCTTTTTTGCAATTGCAAGCACTTTTTCAATGTCTTTCTGGTCCGGCTCGATTATCCGGAGGTTGCCTGAATCAACAAGCGCCTCTATTGCGGCATGCGAGCTCTTGATGTGCTTTATTTCATCAAAGACTGCCCCTGTAGTGCAATGGCTGCCAGACGACAGGAAGGGTATCCCTGCGTAAAAGGCGCCTGCGTCAAGGACGTAGCTAAAAGCCGAGTTTTGAGAATCCAAGTTTTGCCAGCTGCCTCATGCCTTTTTTCTGGAGGCGCAAAAACGTCGCGTCGTCCGCGTATCTGGAAATTTTGATCGGCTCGTCAGCCTCTACCTTGAATGTCTCCTGCCCGTCGATTATCAGGTGCGACTCGTACGTGCTCTGGATGGTTATTTCCTCAACTGGGATGACGAGCTGGGGCATCCTGTTGACAGAAGCTATTGGGCTGAGGATAAGGCAGCTCATGCCTTCATGGAGCACGGGGCCGCCGATTGAAAACGAGTGGCCTGTCGAGCCGGTAGGAGTAGAAACCACAATGCCGTCCATCCTTTGCTTTATCTCGTCGCCCATGAGCCTGATTGACACGAGCGGAGTCCTAGTCAGGCTCACCCTCGTGACTAGTATGTCGTTTAGCGCCGGCGGAAAAGCCGTCCTGCCTGAAAAAGCCTGAATCCTAGTGCGGGAATCGTAAAAATACTTGCCAGCAAGTATCGTGCCTACTGCTTCGTCTATCGCGTCCGTGTCTGCCTCTGACAGGATGCCTCTGTGCCCTCCGCTGTTTATGCTAAAGAGTGGAGCCTTGCCCGGGATCGTGCGAAAAGCCCGCAACGTTGTCCCATCGCCCCCGATTGCAAACACGATATCTATCTTCACTCCTTTCAGTTCCTGCTGGTCGACTGAAGTGGTGCCTCCAACCTTGAGCGGAAGAACGCTGTACACCTTGACCTTGCTTGCGTCGAGCAGCTTGGCGACCCTGCTTGCCGCAGCCTCTGCTTCGCTGCTGCCTATCTTTGTTATTATGGCCGCGCTCTTGATCCGGGGTGCCATCTGCCAAATCGCTATAGCAGCCAGTTCTTAAATGCCTTTGGGCTCATGCAAAGCTCTTAAGTACAAGTTTGAGGTAGCCGGGACTCATGGCTAACTACTCTCATCCAGAAGTTCTATGCGAGACAGACTGGGTTGCAAACAATTTGAAAAACGCAAACATCAGGATTTTGGAAGTTGACTACGACCCTGAAAACGCGTACAGGCAGGGGCATGTCCCCGGAGCGCACCTTGTGTGGTGGAAGAAGGACATCAACGATCCTGTCAGGCGCGACATCATCAGCAAGCAGCAATTTGAAGCTCTCTTGTCCAGAGTCGGCGCGACTGCAGACACAGAGCTGGTAATGTATGGCGACTTTAACAACTGGTTTGCAGCATTCGCGTTCTGGGTATTCCAGTACTATGGTCACAAAAAGATCAAGATAATGAACGGCGGACGCAAGAAATGGGAGCTTGAAAAGCGTGAATACACAAAGGACGAGCCTGCAGTGCAGCAGACAAAGTATGTTGCAAGCCCGGCAGACGAGGGCGTGCGCGCGTACATGCCTGACGTCAGAAGGGCAATTGAAAAGGCCGAGCAAACCGTACTGGTAGACGTGCGCTCACCAAAGGAATTTACCGGCGAAATCACTGCTCCTCCAGAATACCCGATGGAACACGCGCAGCGCGGAGGGCACATACCCGGCGCAAAGAACATCCCATGGGCTCAGGCTGTCAAAGATACAGACGGCACCTTCAAGAGCGTTGAAGAGCTGAAAGCGCTGTACGAGGGCAAGGGCGTGACGCCGGACAAGCACGTAATAGCGTACTGCAGGATTGGCGAGCGCTCGTCGCACAGCTGGTTCGTGCTGAAATATCTCTTGGGATATCCATCAGTGCGTAACTACGACGGTTCGTGGACAGAATGGGGCAACATGATAGGGAATCCGATAGAGAAATAAGTCGTTCCCTTTCTCTTTATTTTGATGCAGCAGGGCAACCTTGTGAAGAAGGGCCAGTTCTACTTTATCTACGATAATGATCCAAACTTGGTGCTTGAGGACAAGACAAAGCGCGGCCTTGAGGTGCGCGAGCATGTCATGGACGAAAAATACGGAGTAGAGGCTGACCGTGGCATGATACACGACATGGACGGCATCGGGCACAAGGTAGGCATCAGGTGGTATTTCCCGCAGCCAAAATACACGCTAGAGCAGGTGGTCAAAATAGCGGAGGAAATAGACGCAAGATACAAGGCGATAAGGGAAATGACCTGCCCGGACGACGAAT
>JAJPDY010000149.1 GCA_023252395.1 Nitrososphaera sp.
CTATACACGTCGGAATGTGCCAGAGCATAAGCGTACAAGATGCGCTCTACGATTTCACTGCCGCCAAGCTCTTCTTTGTCAAATACTGCCTTGCACCTGACCATCCTCTTTGTTGCATAGTTTGACAATATCTTTAGCACGACTTCGCCGCCTGTAATCTCGGCGACCTGTGGCGCTATCGCTTCGCACATTGTGTTTATCGCGTTTGCGCCCATCGCGTCCTTTGTGTCAATTATCAATTCTACAATCAGCATTTCGCCCATCTTGTTCTTGCTTGCATCGCGCAGCCGCCTTGCCGTCAAGTCTACTGCGACGACAGACCTGCCTTTTGAATTGGCGGTGGCAAGCAACTGCTTCTTGCTTTTCAGTACCTTTTGAATCGCTGCCTTGACATTGGCAATTCCAACTACTTGCACCTGCCCTATCATGAGCGAGTCGTCAGCTTCTGCTACAAATCCGCCCTTTGCTTTTGCAATTTTTGCGGCCTTGCTGGCAGCTGCAATCACGGATGGCTCCTCTATGGCCATCGGCACAAGATACTCTCTGCCGTTTATGACAAAATTGGTGGCAATCCCCATCGGGATCGACATTATGCCTATGGCGTTCTCTATCATTCTGTTTGCGTCTTCAAACGCAAGCGGCTTGAGCATCGCCTCAATGTCGTCTATGCCGGCTGACTTTTTTACAAACTCTAGCCTTTCTTCCCTGTTCATTTCGTAGAATTTCTTGGCCATTGCCGCCACCCTTGCTACGGCTCTATGATCCTTAAAATCTTGTCATCGCCCTGCTCTGCTATAGCTCTGCCGTCTCTGTCGCTTGTTGTGACGTAAAGCGAGCCGTCAGGCGCCTCCACCACGTCGCGTATTCTGCCGTAGCCTGTGAGGGCATTGCTGCTAGTATCTGACTGGAGGTCAATGACGCGCAGCTGCTGCGCCCGAAGAGCGGCGAGCACAACGTCGCCCTTGTACCCGAGCCTGTCAGAAGAAGGAATCACCATGCCAGAGGGGGCTATTGCCGGGTTGAAGCACACGACAGGCTTTTCAAACTTTTCCGCGTTGCAGTCCTCTATCGGCCAGCCGTAGTTGCCGCCGGGCTTGATCAGGTTTATCTCGTCATTGCCTTCTTCGCCATGCTCGCTTGCGTACATTTGTTTTGTCACCGGATCCCACGCAAGCCCTTGTATGTTTCTATGACCATACGAATACACGGGCGAGCCTTCAAATGGGTTGTCAGATGGTATGCTGCCATCTGGGTTTATCCGCAATATCTTGCCTGCAAGCGACCCCGCGTCCTGTGCAAGGTCTCGCTGCTTTGCGTCGCCTGTTGCGATATACAGCTTGCCGTCAGGGCCAAACTTGATCCTGCCGCCGTCATTTCTGTCAGCCGCCGGAATTTTGTCTATTATTACTTTGGAATCGACAATCTTGTTGTCCTTTTCAGTCAGCTGGAGCACCTTGTTAAAGACTGCCGAGCCGTTAGAATAAGTGTGGTAGATGTAGAGCAGGTGGTTCTCGGTGAAATTTGGATGGAGTGCAAGGCCCATGAGTCCAGCCTCGCCGGCTTGCTCGACGTTGATGTAGGCCGCCGGGTCGTCAAGCAACTTGCCGTCAGCGTCGATTATCCTTATCTTGCCTGTCCTTTCCGTGAAAAACACCCTGCCGTCAGGAGCAACGTCGATTGCCCAAGGCACTTCTAGGTTCTGTGCGAGCACCTGCACGCCAGAGGTGGTGCCGTTGCCGGCCTTTTGCCCCGGCTCTGGTATCGGAAGCGTGGTCTGCGAAGGAGTCGCAAAAAAGGTTGCCGCAGCGGCCACTATCACCGCAGCTACTGCCACTAACACCAGCCGCCGCTCCTTGTCCATGATAGACACTTGGCGCGGGGAGCATTATTATGCTATGCTGTCGCAGCTTTTGCAGCTGCAAAGTAGGGAAGCACCTTTTTCCCAAACTCTTTGATGAATTTTATTTCGTCAGGGCTGGTGCTGTGCGCATAGACTCTGGTAAAGCCCGCCTTGAAGTATTCCTCGATTGGCTTGATGCAGTCCTCTATTGACGTGGTAATCTGAATAGATTCCTTGAGCTTTTCGTCAGGCACTTCCTGCAACGCCTTTTGTTGAAGCTCGCGTGGGTCGCTTATCGTCGAGCTGAACACGTTGTCAATTTCAGTTGCCCTCCAGAACTTGGTCGACTCAAAAGCTCTGTCATAGTCTTCTGAAAATGATACCTTGTACTCTGCCACCTTGGCAAGCTTGCTCGGGTCTTTTCCGCTTTCCTGCGCCGCCCTGTCAAATGCGCTGAAAATCTTGCCCACTTTGTCAGGACTCAGAAATGTGATCATGCCGTCGCAATGCCTGCCTGCTATGGCGGCAGAATCCTCGCCGGATGTCGCCATGTAGAGCGGCAACTTGACGCCGGGCGGGGTATACAGCTTGGCGTTTCTGATGTTGTAGTATTTGCCGGCAAAATCCACAAATTCGCCAGTCCAGAGTTTCTCAACGACTTCGATGGCTTCCTCTGTCCTTGCCAGCCGCTCGCCTGTCCGCGGCCAGTCAAACCCAAGCGGCACCTCGTTCATGGCCTCGCCGGAGCCGACCCCAAGCGCAACCCTGCCGGGGTACAGCGCATCAAGGGAAGCAAAGGCTTGGGCGATAATAGCAGGGTGGTAGCGGTAGATAGGCGCAGTCACGCCAGTCATGAAATGCATCTTTTTTGTGCGCTCTGCAGCAGCCGCAATCCATACCCAGGTGAAATTGCCATAGGCGTTGTCATGCCACCAAGGGTGAAAGTGGTCGCTCGTACCAGTAGTCTGAAAGCCGGCGCGCTCCGCCTCCACCACGGAGTCAAGCAATAGCGGCATCGAATGCTGCTCCTGAGCCGCCCAGTAACCTATCCTCATTGGTCTTGGTTGGCATGCTTGTAGCAAAAGTCTTTGCAACAATAGTTATGCAATATCTTTCATGCTTAAGGTTAAAATGATTTAAAGCCGAAGTTCCTATTAGAACTATGAAAATCTCTGAAA
>JAJPDY010000150.1 GCA_023252395.1 Nitrososphaera sp.
GCCTGTCGACAGCGGGGATTGACGGCTGAGGGTTCAGGACAGGGCCAGCCCGATATTCTGCTTACGCGCCTTATTCAGGCTGTGCTAGAGTCCGACTTTTTGTTATTAAAGGCTGGCTTAACCTTGTTAACTCGGTTGCCAGTTGATGATAAGTTATATTGTGGCAAGCCTGCCCTCATGGTAGCAATAACTAATGTCCGGTTCTACCACCTCGTACAGGGACAGGATATACATAGTGAAGGACATTATCCTAAAGCTTGTAGAATACGGCGAGCTGAACCAGACAGCCCTTGTGAGCTTTTGCGGCCTGAACCTCAAAAAACACAAGCCAATCCTAGACGACTTGGAGGCAAACGGGCTGATAGCAAGGACCGAGAGGATGGTCGGAAAAAGGACCGTGGCGATATATCACCCCACGCAGAGGGGAATAGAGTTTTCCAGAAATATATTGGAGCCTTATGAAAAGATGTTCCCGAGAAGAAAAGATGATGACGACGACAAGCTTGGGTCAATGCTTGCGATGCTAATCCTGATCTAGCCCAAACCTGGAAGCTATCTTGCGGTCCAGTTCTTCCTTTTCCTTCATGTACTGCGTGTACCTGCCCTTCCAACTGCTCATAGAGCGGTACTCTTTGATGCCAGTCACGAGCCAGATGGCAGAGATCATTATTACTGCCCCAAGCAGGATGCTCAAGACAAACCCAAACTCGTCTTCTGTGTCAAGCACCGCATAGAACGAAGGATGGACAAGGAGGTACACTGAAAGGGCTATTGCAAGCGGCGCTAGTACCATAGCGGATATCGACATGCCAAAAAGGATCTTCCTTATCTGCTGTATCTGTTCGATAAAGCTGTCAATAAGGCCAAGTACGTCTTTGCGCGTTGTCGGTTTTTCCTCTTCGCCCATATTCTTCACATTCCTATTCTACTATTATATTCCCTTTCATTTCAGGGTGTATCGTGCAATAGTACTCGTACGTGCCGGGCTTGTCTGCGATAAACGTTATAGCCTGCGCTTCGTAGTAGCCGAGGTCTCTTGTGTGCACGTTGAATGCGTCGATGTTAAAGTTGTGAAGCGAGTGCGTGTCATAGTCTTCGTTTATGAAGTGCATGGTCTCAAGCTCGCCTTTGTTAAAGGTGTACGTAGGGTTGACTAGGCTTGCGCTTCCTCCAGTATTTTTTATCCCCTTGACTGCGCCAGATGACTGGCTCACGTACTCGTAGCCCGACTGGCGGTTGTATGCGGCCTTGATGTAGTTGTGGCTGGCCATAAAGCCAAAAGTTGGAGAACTGCTGTTAACTGGAATCGTGGAATTGATGCCAAAATAACCAACAGCTGCTGCAATGGCGGCAATGGCTCCGTATACGATTAGCCTGTTCTTTGTCAGCCGCTTTGGAGCACTCTGCTGCCTCTGTTTTCTTGCCATGATTCAGAATCCTCTGGCAGGGTATTTAGATAATGATTAACATGGTTAATCCTCTTCTTGCCACGCGGCTTTGTCCTGAGCGCGCTCTTGCAACATGGGCACTTTGCCCCGCCCCAATTTATGAACAGCTCGCACATCTGGCACCGCTTGAACCCTTGCGCGTAATAGCTGCTCGCTCTGTCCTTTGTAGCCCTGTATCTTTCGCAGATGTTTCTGCAAGCCATTGAAATGAATTGGCGATATGGAATGCGCCATCCTATTTACATGATAATTAACATGGTTAAGTCACTCTTTTTACGGCATTTGCTCAATGCGGAGTGAAAGCTTGGCAAAGGTGTACGTCGTTGCCACGGGCAACCAGCAGTACAGGGCTGTTTATGCTCGCATGATGGCAAAGCAGGACGGGCTTTGCAGCTACTGCGGAATTGCAATAAGCCAGAGCGACACCATAGTCAGCAAGGCATACGTACGCAAATCAAAATATTTCCACAAGGCTTGTGCCGAGAAGATAAACATAATCTAGCTACGCAAATTCTAGTGTGACGCCACTCTGCATATTGTAGTCGAACCTATATCTTTCGCCGGCCGCGACAGGAATCGATTCTATCGCGTCGGCACCGCAGCAGGGGCACCTGCCTACAACAGCCCTGTCTGCAAGGGTGGAGGCGCACCAAAAACAAGAGTCGCATATCAAGAATTGTACTTGCATGCCGATTGCAACGCCGCCTCAGCTAATTAAGATCGATTAACAATGTTAATTGACCGTGTTAAGCGACCGTTAAAGCCGGCCGGCGGCAAATACTGCTGGTGACAAAAATGCAAGAACCACCAGTGTTGCGTTGGGACAGAGTGATACACAAAAGCGCCAAAAGCGAGGATGGAGAGCCAATAGGATACATTGCCGCAGAGGACAACGACTCGATCATTGTGCTGTCGAGCCACTTTCGGGAATACCGCATACCAAAATTGCATGTCAAGTCGTTTGACGGATCGCAGCTCTATCTGGACTTTCCATTTCAGGAGCTAGAAGGGTACAGAGTGCCGTAGCACTCTATTTTTTCTAAAAAAGAAAAAGGCTATTTTGCCTTCTTTAGCGCGTCTTTTATCTCGTTGTAGTTTGGCTCTATCAGCGGGCTGTCAGACACCCACCTATAGATCACGTTGCCGTTTTCATTCAGTATGAACACTGATCTTTTGGCGGCATCGTAATCCTTTAGAGAAGCAAGGTTCTTCATGACAATGCCGTATCTTTTGATGACGTCGCGTTTGTAGTCCGATAGCACCGGGAAATTCAGGTGGCGGTTCTGCACAAAGAACTTGTTTGCAAACGGGCCGTCGACAGAAATGCCGATGACGTTTGCGCCAAGGTCGCGAAGCTGATCGATAGAGTCGCGAAGGGCGCACATTTCTGCCGTGCACACTGGAGATTCAGCCGCTGGAAAGAATGCAAGGATCGTCTTTTTGCCTCTGTAGTCGCTCAGCTTGTGAAGCTTCATGTCCGGATCCGGAAGCTCAAAATCTGGAGCCTTGTCGCCTATGTTTGGAACTGATGCAAGTGATGCGCTAGACATACGATA
>JAJPDY010000018.1 GCA_023252395.1 Nitrososphaera sp.
TTGACTTTGATGATCTGGACGCGGTGATCATAGGCCATGCCCACATCGACCACCAGGGCTTTCTGCCGGCGCTATTCAAGTACGGCTACAAGGGGCCAGTGTACTGCACAGAGCCAACGCTCCCGCTCATGACCCTGCTCCAGATGGACTCGGTCAAGATAGCAAACAGCAACGGCACCTATCTGCCGTACGAGGACAGAGATGTCAAAGAGGTAATCAAGCACAGCATAACTTTGCCGTACGGCAAGCCGACTGACATTTCTCCAGATATCACTATCACACTCAATAACGCAGGCCACATCATGGGGAGTGCGACTGTGCACCTGAACATTTCCGGCGCCCACAATATCCTGTATTCCGGCGACTACAAGTTTGCCAAGACGCAGCTGCTTGACAGCGCCCATTCACTGTACCCAAGAGTTGAAACGCTCATCACCGAAAGCACATACGGCAACTCGACAGACATCATGCCAGATCAGCAGTTTGTATACCGCAGTTTCACAGAATCGATAAACAAGACTCTGACTGAAGGCGGCAAAGTGCTCATCCCGGTGCCGGCAGTGGGCAGGGCTCAGGAGATAATGCTTGTCATGGCCAAGGAGATGAAGGAAGGCAGGCTGATGGAGTCGCCAATATACATCGAGGGCATGATATCTGAAGCAAGCGCGATCCACATGTCCTACGCGCACTACCTTGGCTCTGATGTTCGCAAGTCAGTCTTGCAGGGGATCAACCCATTCCAGTCAGAATATTTCACAGTCATTAGCGGCTATGGCAAGCGCGACGATGTGCTAAATGACGAAAACCCGTGTATAGTGATGGCCACGTCAGGTATGCTCGAAGGCGGGCCGTCTGTCGAGTACTTCAAAGAGCTTGCGCAAAGCCCAAAGAACAAGATCATGTTCGTATCTTATCAGATAAATGGCACGCTTGGCCGGCGCGTGCTTGACGGCACAATGTCAGAAGTAAGCATGATGGACAAGACAGGCAAAGTCAAAGTCGTGCCTGTCCGCTGCCAAACTCAAAAGATAGACGGCTTTAGCGGCCACAGCGACTTTAACCAGATAATGAGCTTTGTGTCAAGGGTAAAGCCAAAGCGCGTGCTTGTAAATCATGGTGAGAAGAGCAAATCAGAAAATGTGGCAAGCGCCATCTATTCGCGCCTAAAGATCAGGTCCGGGGTTCCCGATAACAGGGAAATTGTGCGCTTGCGCTGATCTTATGTATCGTTATTTCCATAGCGTTTTTAGCCATGTATGTACAATACCACTTGCGCGCGTATGGCTATTAGATACAGATGTGTCAACTGCAATATTGTACTTAGCGGAGAGGGTGCATCAAGGCACTATCTTGCAAACCCCACTCATAAACTCGAAAAGCTGCCCCCGCCAGTAAAGCCGGTAAAAAACGCGCGGTAGGTTATTCCCTTATACTTTCGAGCGTAGATACTACTTGCCAGAGCATTGTCCTGATGTGTGACTGCATCTGAGGGCTCTGCGTGGCGTTGTCAAGTAGGCTGATCGCGTTGGCGGCTCGCACAGACATGCTGCCACCTTTCTCGTCTTTAAGCGCAAGAAGTACCTCTTTTATCATGTTTCGGATACTCTTTTGAACATCGTTGTTCTTTGTGATGGTATCCAGAGTTTCAATGGCGCGCGCAAGGCGCTCCTGATTTTCCTTTTCTTTTAATTGTTTTTTAGATGAACTCATATTGCAATGCCTCCAGTTGACGACTGCTCACTTAGTTGTTAGTTGCTTTTGAATGTTTTTGTTATCTTTACTGCTCTTCATAGCCCATGGCAAGCTCTTCAATGTATTTTTCGCCTTTTTGTGTTAATGAAAATGCGCGTGCGTCCCCATCCTCCACACTGTCGTGTACAGAAGAAGCAATGTACCCTTTTTCCAGCAGGTCACTAAGGCTCTGGCGCAACAGCATTTCAAAATATTTTTGGTTAATGTCATAATCGCTGTCGTGCTCTGCCTTTTGCGGCACAAGCCACAGCTTGATCTGACCCATGCTTACAGTAGACCGATTTATGTTACGGTCGCCTGACACGCTCTTTAAATGCGCCAGTATTGTCTGCGACGCTATTTCCGTCTGCATCATCAAGTTACTGTTCGCATATCTTAAATGGCTTACTGTTTTTATAACCCGCGCAAGCTACAGGATGTGCATGGAAGAGCAGTTGAGATGCAACATTTGCGGAGTAATCGTAAGCTCCAGTCAGGCAAAGCAGCACGCATCAACTTCTTCACACGCATCACTCAAGTCAAAGCTCGAAGATGACTTAAACGCGGTAAAAAAGGAATCATATAACAACGATAGCTCTGTCGTCATCCAGTGGGAAAAGTCTGTCTGATTATTTTACCACCAGTACAGAACACTTTGTGTTATGCAGAACCTTGTTTGACGTGCTGCCAAGCACCATCTCTTTGAGCCTTCCAAGGCCGCGGCTGCCAATGACTACAAGATCAAATCCGCCCTGTTTCGCGTAGCCCGTGATGTTTGAAGCGGCGTCGCCTTCTGCAATGATGGTTTCTAGATTGACTCCACTTTTCTGTGCCATTTCTTTGCACTTGTCCAGAATTTTTGTAGACTCTTTTCGATAGTTTGACAAGAGATCATTGAGCAATTTCTGTGACTCGACATACACTGTTGGAGGGTGTTCAATCACGTGCATTGCAGTTATTTGCGCGCCAGTGCTCTTGGCGATAAAAAGTGCGTGTTCTAGGGCGCGAAGTGAGTTTTCAGAGCCGTCCACCGGCACCAGTATCTTTGAAAGCATGAGCCATTACTGGTTAGAGAAATGCGGTATTTTAATGCAGAGTAAGGTCATGAGGCATCAGGAACTGGATAATCAGGCTTATGACGTATAGCGCGGCCAGCATCATGCCAACCTTGAGCCCAATCTCTTTTTTTCGAAACATTGGCACGAGCGCAATTATCGTAACTGCAGTCACTAGTATCATCTGGTACTCTAGTATTGGATTTGGCGCGATGGTTGCGTTAAAGCCACCATGGTACATTGCTCCAAAAACAGCGACGGCCAGAAGCAGGGTGTTGTTAAGAACCTTTGAGCCGAGCACGTTTGCGACGGCTATTGACGCGCCTGCCGCGCCCTTTCTTGCCAGAAGCATCATTGAAATTTTCTCTGGCATTTCGCCAGCTATCGGGCTTATGATTACCGCAAGGACTATTATCGAGATCCCCGCATCGATTGAGAATCCTGAAAGCGACGCAATGAAAGGCTCTGCTCCAAGAAAAATGCCGGCAGTTCCCGCGACAAAAGCCAGCATGGCCTTTATCATTTCCTTGTTGAGCCCTTTTGCTGACCTGCTTTCGTGGATCTCTACAACTTTGTGATCGCCCACCTTGTTTTCCACTTTCTTTGCAGCTTTGTTCTCGGCGCGCATCTCAAGCAAGGCCATGACAATGTAGGCGCCAAACATGCCTGCAAAGATAAACCCGTCAAGAAAGTTATAGCCGTCAAGAAACAAGACTGCGCTGAGGACTGCAGTTGCAAGGAGGAATATCTTGTCCAGCTTGAAGGTAGCCACATCTACCCCTTTTAATGGCGCCTTTGACAGGCGCGTGGTAGCGATAAGCAGCATTATAGAAAGCCCCAGAGTCATCATCAGTAGGTTGCTGCCAAGGCCGGCGCCTATCGCAGTCCCGTAAAAGCCATCTGCTGCGGCATAGACCACTATGGCTATTTCTGGCAGAGTCGTGGCAATGCTTAGCAGCGTGCGCCCGACGAATTTTGCGCCGTACCTCTTTGACAGATGCTCTGCGCCGTACGAGAGCAAAAAGCTCGCAAAAGTCAATTCTGCAAGCCACAAAAGCATCGTCAGAAGGTTTTCTGCCAATCGCAGTTTATCGCTGCCAAGGTCAATATAAATCAGATTTGGGCAGATAAGAATGGAGAAATTAGCCTAATCTTACTTAACTTTCTCAGCAACATTTTGAGAGAAATAACTTGGGTATTGGTTAATTCATGGGGCTTCGTATATTTATCAATTTGATTGCAGATGTTATCCACATTAGTTTAAATGCTCGAGGAGGTGGCGAGCGCCTCGCCTTTGTCACAATAAAGGCGCTTTCTTCTATGGGAATCGATGTAGAGCTTGACACATTTGAAAAGCCGAACTTTACGCTAATACGCGATGCTTACGGCCAAGGCATAGAAAACGACATTAAAAAAATCAAGACGCTGAGTATTTTGCAAAAGAGAAACTTTAACCGCAAATGCGATATCGTGGTAAATACGCATGGCGACATGCTTCCATTTTTCAGGCATTCTTTTTCAAAAAATAATGCCATTACTTACTGCCACTACCCTATAGCAAAATACCTTCTTGATTCCAATGACTCTGATTATTCCAGCCTGCTCCAGAACCTTAGCCTATCAAATATTGTTCCGAGTTTCCATGACAGTTACCACCAGGCGGCCAGAAGCACCTACAAAAAGATGATGCTACATTCCACGGTTCTTACAAATTCAGAATTTAGCCGCAAAGCTATTTTCAAGGCATTTGGGACAGATTCTACCGTCCTTTATCCTCCTGTAGAAGTCGATACATTTCGCAAAGCCTCCTTATCTTCAGACGCTCGCGATGACGGCGCCATCTTGGTGATCTCCCGCTTCCACCCGAGCAAAAAAATAGAAAATGCCATACACCTTGCAAAGTTGCTCAAACAAAACCAAGTCGGCAAGCACATGGATATTGTCGGCAACATTTCGCCGGACGGCATTGGCTACTACAATTATCTGTACAGCCTTGTAAAACACTATGGCTTGGAGGACTTTGTCAGGTTTGAAGTAAATGTCAGGTTCAACACGCTGCTTGAATTGATGCGGAGGGCAAAAGCCTATCTGCATCCAATGCCCGGCGAGCCTTTTGGAATGTCAACTGTTGAGGCAATGAGTGCAGGAATAATCCCTGTGGTTCCAGACATTGGCGGCCACACAGAGTTTGTCCCTGCAAAATACCAGTTCCACACATTTGGCCAAGGAGTCGAAGCGATGGCCGCTGCCCTCGACGCGCCGACATCGGAGCGCATAATGATTAGCAATTCCACCCAGAAATACTCGACTGCAAACTATGTCAAGAAGTTTCAAGAGATAGTAGCCGAGATCTTGGGCATCAGCAAGCCTGTCGAATCAGCGCCGGTCATTTCAGTTGCAAAGAGGCTGCCAGAATCAATGGCCGCCTGAACTATTTGCTTCTTGTATACACATATGCCGTGTCAACCACTTGGTCAGTAGTCCAGCAAGTCGGCAGCGTGACTGTGCCTGCCAGCTCTAGACCAAAACTGGCAATAACGTTTCCCCATCCCCAGCCGGTATGATCTCTTGAGAATGACTTCATGACGTGGCTTCCCATAAAGTTAAACCCAGCCCGCTGCTTCAGCGTTTCAATAGACAGCACTTGCGCTATTACGCTGTTTGCAAGCATTTCGCCCATCTCTGGCAGCCCCGAAATGAAAAACATGGGTCTTGACAATTTCAAGGTGTGATAGTCAAAACGCGTTGCGTCGGATCTTATTGTATCATATTTGACGCCGGTTACAGAAGATATCGACTGCTGTAGTTGTACGAGATCTGGGTCAATTTCTATTCCATATGACTCCATGCCAAGCACTTTGGCACAGTAGGCAATCCTGCCATCACCAGACCCCACGTCCACCAATTCTTTGTACCCGAGAGATTTTGCACCAAGGGCAAGCGCAAATGCTGAGAGCATCCAAGTAGGATAGAAGGGCTGGTAGCTTGTGTCATGTTTTTTGCTGCTCAGCCAGTAGTTGTTGATGTCACCTTCGTAAACCCTGCATGCAATGCCAGAGAGCTCTATATCATATGATTTGAAGTATATCGGATTGGCTGCAGCAAAGTTGTGCAGCGAATGCAGTATGCTGTCGTCAATTGGAAGGTGTTTCGAATAGGACAGAGGCATTACTTCTTGCATAAAGCTGCCCCTCTTGCAGTGATGCATAAATCCATTCTTTAGCTCGACAATTGCTTTTGGTATAGAATCGTCCATAGGCTTCCCTTAGTAAACCGATTCTGCGCTTGGGCGCAACCCTCTCCTGTAGCTCTTGTGGCCGCATTCCTTGCACCGGTACAACCGCCGGCGCTTGTAGGTGTAAATCGCTTCCGGGTCCTCAATCATGTCGTGCCGTGTTTTTACCATGCACCGGTCGCAGAAGCGCAGCTCAGTTGACATGCCTGTCATAATACATCCACAACTTAATAGGTATTGGTCGGCTGGCCCAGAGCGACTAGGTCTTTTGGATTTTCTTGGCGCTATGGATTACCTTAAAGCCAGATTTTGTCATCTTTAGGCTTTTGACCAGATTTATCGACAACTTGGCAACTTTAAAGCCTGCAAATACAGGGATAAGCAATAGCATCACAATATCCAGCCAGTGCTTCTTCAAAAACAGTTTTGGATCGTTTATCTTTCTGTACTTGAGGCCGACATCAACTACAAGGGCCGCGAATATCATCCAAGAAAATGCTTCCCAGAATTCTTCAAGTTCTTTTGATACTGGAAATGGCCTCTCTATGCCGACCAGATTTGAGTGGATGAAGACATAGCCTGCAAAGAATACTACAACCATCGCAACTATAGACAGGTCGAATATTCTGTACATGCTTTTAGGCAAAGCTCAACCTTCAAAGCAAGAATTGTGATTTATGACTTGCTACAATACAGTGCTTAGCATTCATAACGCAGCATTATTGCAAAAAACCAAATGTTTATGAATCAATGTCCATGACCCTACCGCTATGCGGTCTACTATAGTTCTGTTCATACTGGCATTTGCCGTGTTTGGGCTCCTGCTTGGGTTTGCCGAAGTCTATAGCAATGGTCAGGAAAGTCAGGGTGACAACAGTACGATGCAAGGTAACGCCACAGCCAGCAATTCAACGCAAAGCGCTCAGGCTAACAATAGTACTGGCGGCAGCCAATAGTTTTTAAAAAAGTAAAAAAGTGCCTAGTGGCACTTGGCTTTTCTATTTGCGTAATTTTTTCGCAAGAAGTTCTGGCACTTCGGCTGGGCGTTTTGCCACAGGAACATTTGCCTTGGCGTAGTTGGCCACCTTTGACTCTGCAGAGCCGTAGTTGCCATACACTATTGCACCAGCATGACCCATCCTCTTTTCTTTTGGTGCCGCCCTGCCGGCAATGTATGCAATGACAGGCTTGTTAAATGATGTTCGCATGATGTACTCTGCCAGCTGCTCTTCCGCGTCTCCACCTATTTCGCCGACTACTACGACAGAGTCAACGTCGTTCCTATCTCTAATAAGGTCAAATGCCTCGATGAGATTTGTCCCATTGATTGGATCGCCTCCTATCCCAAGGCACAGCTTTTGCCCGTATCCCTTGTTTGAGAGGTTGTAAGAGACTTCGTACATCAGCGTTCCGCTACGCGAAAATACTACCGTGCTCCCCGCCTTGAATGGCTGAGCTGGCATGATCCCAACCTTCATCACTTCCGGCACAATTACGCCGGGAGTGTTTGGCCCGACCATCTTGGCGCCCTTTCTTTTTGCGTGCTCTAGAACCTTTATCGAGTCCCTGATTGCAACGTGCTCTGGTATTGCGACAAGCAGCTTTATGCCGGCGTCGAGTGCCTCAGTAGCTGCCTTGAGGAAGAACGGTGCAGGCACAAAGATTCCAGATATTTGCGCGCCAGTCGCCTTTACTGCTTCGCCCATTGTGTCATATACTGGCGTGCCTTCAAAGTTCTGGCCGCCCTTGCCTGGCGTCACGCCGGCTGCAACGTTTGTGCCATAAGCCTTCATCAGCCGTGTATGTGTCGAGCCGTAGCTTCCAGTTATACCCTGAATCACGACTGGTTTTTTGCCAAAATCTTTGTCACCTTTGTTTCCTACCAAGATGTCAAAGATGTTAAACGACTTTTCTACTGTGGTCATTTTTATCACTTGTTCACTGCCGCGACTGCGGCCACTATTGCCTCTTCAACCGTATTATACAGTTTGGCCTTGCTTCCATTGAGCATTTCCCTTGCCTTTTCAGATTCCGCTCCGGAGATTCTTGCAAATACCGGGACAGTTATGAGGTTGTTCTTGTAGGCGTCAAGTATGGCCTGAGCCACTAGATTCGTCCTCACGATGCCGCCAAAGAGGTTTACTAATATTGTTTCAACCTTGCCTATTTTGCTTATCACTTTTAGCGCCTCGTAAATGGTTTCTGTAGTTGCCCTTCCACCAAAGTCCAAGAACGCGCCGGCTGTGCCGCCTGCATCTGAGACCATGTCCAAGGTGGACATTACAAGCCCCGCGCCGTTGCCGATTATGGCAATGTTGCCGTCAAGCTCCACAAGCGAAAAACCGCTGATTTCGGCCTGCTTTTCAAGTTCTGAAATATGTTCATATTTTTTCAGTTCAGGGTGGCGGAACATGGCGTTGTCGTCGATTATCACCTTGGCGTCAAGTGCCATGAGTGAGCCATCCCCCAAGATTGCGACAGGGTTTATCTCTGCCAGCTCGGCTTCCTTTTCGCCAACAAGCCTTGACAGTTTTGTCGTGAAATCAACAAACGACACGATTGTCTTGCCGCTCAAGCCCAGCTTGGATGCCGTATCCTCGGCCGTCTGCGGAGTCAGGCCGTCGATTGGCACGTCGACTACCACCTTGCTTCCGGCGCTTTCAATTTCAACGCCGCCTTCTGCCGAAGATATCAGCGAATAGCAGCGCTTGCTCCTGTTCAGGAAAAGCGACAGGTAGAGCTCTTTTTTGATGTCGGCCATTTCTTCAAGCAGGATTCCACGCGGAAGCTCGCCCTTGACTTCTTTGTGCAAGAGCTCGTTAAATTTCGGCTCAAGCTCGGCTTCGCTTTTGCACCTGACAATCGCCCCGGCCTTGCCCCTTCCGCCAACAGTAAGCTGTGATTTTAGCACAAGCGGATAGCCAAGTTTTCTGCCGCCTTCCTTTGCTTCTTGTATGGTGTTAGCAAGGTGCGACCTTGGTATCCTGATCCCATATTGATCGAATAACTCCTTTCCCTGATATTCCAGCAGTCTCATAATATTTTCTGCAAAGCACAGTCGATTTAGGCTATTTATAAATTAAATTCCTGTTAGCTGATGGTTAATACACATCTATCCATTGGCTTCAAGGTTCAATGATAGCAGATGACAGCCTTTCAACTTCCTTGTCAAAGCATTCAGGGCACAGAAGGACAGAATTGAACTCTATTAGGCTAGAGGCAAGCTTGTTGCAGTTCCCGCAGGTTCCCATGACGCCAATAGTATGCCATAGACAACCACTATTTGTAAATTGTGATGTAGTACTATAGCCGGCGGGCAGGCGTTTGGAGCAAGCGTTATTGATATTTTGTCAGTATGGAAAGCACACTTGCTTGCATGTATATCTGCCAAAAGCCTATGAGAGCACAGGTAAAACTTGTCTTCAGGGTTTTTGCTTTACCTCCGCATCAAGGCCATCATAATGGCAGGAATAGGCGCCACCTTCTTCCTTCTGTATCTGCCAAAGTTTGGATAACAAAATGATAATGCTGCCATTTCTGTCAAACCTTGCCAAGATCGCATCACTAGGAATCATTGTCACAGCAGGGTTGTTTCACCTGCTCAGGTTCCTAAACATGGGCTAGCTTTTTGCAGTAATTGCTTGCTCTTTTGGCCGCATGCGCATTATTGCAAGGTAGATAAGAGATGCCGCCGCAAGGCTCGGGATCGTCGCGCCTATTGCAGGCAATTGTGGCATATAAATTGGCGACAGAGGCGACAGGACAAAGTTTAGCAAGGCGCCAAGAGCCCAGGCAATTATTGCAGGCACCCCTATGCCAAGCTTGTTTTGCTTGGCATAGAGCATCTGCTCTACATATTTTCGCTTTTTTACGATATAGTAATCGGTAAGGACTACCCCAAACAGCGGCACAAATATCGCGCCTATCAAGAACAAGAATGTTTCATACTGCTCTATAGAGACTACCATTGCAAGCAAAGTGCTGAGCGCAGTGAACCCGATTATCAGGTGCTTTTGGCTGATGTGCGAAAAAATGTCCTGTGTTGACATGGCCGCCGAATATACGTCTGCAAAAGCGTTGTCAGCTTCGTCCACTATCAAGAGCAGCATAAGAAAGCCAAAGAATATCGCCTGTATCGCCATCACTATAGAGATGACGTCTGAGGCGCCAATCAGCAGGCCGCCAAAGTAGAACAGTATGTTTGTCAGCGTAAAGCCAATGAGCGTGCCCCACAGCGCACTCCTGCTTTTCTTTGCAAACCTGTTGTAGTCGGCCACAAGTGGCATCCAGGACACTGGCATTGCGATCACAAGGTCAAGCGCGGAGAAAAACGACATGCCCTGACCCGGCGATGCGACTAATTCTGGCACATTTGCAGAGCTTAGCAGGCTCACGATGATTATCGCAGATGTGCCAAATGCTATCCATACCGCAAACTTGCCAAGCCACTGCCTAGCCACGTTGAGAGGTCCCAAAATTCCAAGTATGGCCACAAGCGCTCCAAATATCACAGCCCACCCGTAATACGGGATTATGCTGCCCGCCAGCAATTCTGCGGCCCTTGCCATTATCATGATCTCAAACGTCGTCCATCCGATCAGCTGGATAACATTCAACACAGCTGGCAGATATGAACCCCGGATGCCAAAAGACGGCCTCATTGTTATGAGCGAGGGTATCCCATTGTCACTCCCTATCTTGCCTGCAAGCGCAAGCAGTATCGAGCCGCCGGCAGAACCGATCACAATTGCAAGTACCGCGTCGACAAAGCTCGCTGCAGAGAGAAAAGAGCCGGCAGAGAATACAAGCAGGCCAACTCCGAGGCTTGACCACAGTATGAAGTAGTCGAGGCCGCCAAGCATCTTGTGCTTGTCAGAAATCGGCTTGATTCCCCACTCGGGAGTGCGTAATACCAAACTCTGAGAATTAGAAGAGATGGCATTAAGAATCTATCGTGCATGA
>JAJPDY010000019.1 GCA_023252395.1 Nitrososphaera sp.
TGACACGTAACTTGGTTACCTGAGCCCGGATAAAATATGCTCTCATGAAAATAGAATAAAAAATAAAGAAAAAGGAACAGGGGGTTTATCTGGCTGCCACAACTGTTGTTCTTGCAGTTCTTATTCCCTTTGCCAAGCCGAATCCGAGTATCATCAGCCCAAAGATGACTCCAAGGATTGGACCCGGGAACACAATGACTGCAAAGTTTATGCTCGCCAGAGCTACTAGGCCGGGGATCATGTATATGACACCTGCTGCAGCTAGCAATCCTGCCACGAGGTAAGACTTTTGCTTCCAAGAGACAGCGAATGCAGCTGCTGACAACGCTATTGAGCTTAAGTTGAGCGCTGTTCCAACACCCAGTCCCAGTACCGCTATTCCGCCAACCAGATTAGGTAGTACTAGAGCAAGTGCAGCCGCGGCCAGCAACACTGCCAATACAAGTTTTGTATTTGTCATGGCGCAATTTTGAACCCGATCTATTTTAGACATTGTTCACCCTTGATAGGTAACATAGTTACCACACCCTTAATGTATCTCTGGCAAAAAGTCATTTTAGGAAGGGCACCGTAATGGTAGTGATGGACATGCCGCGCCTTGGAGGCAATCATGATTATTGCGAATCTTCCAGTATCATTAACGCGATTATCCCAAATCCAGCACCGATAGTCAAGCCCGAGAAATCTGGTTAAATTGGTCCACGAATACCGCGACAGGATCTATATCCGAAAGGACGTGATATTGAAGCTGTCCGAATACGGAGAGCTCAACCAGAGCAAGCTGATGAGCTATTGCGGGCTGAACAACGTCAAGCACAAGCCAATAATTGATGAAATGGTGGAAAAAGAATTGATAACCAGATTTGAAGAGCCGTGGGGCGACAAAAAAATAATAAAGTACAAGGTCTCGGAGAAGGGGCGGGCAATTTTCCAGGAAATACTGGAGCCGTACGAAGTGTTGTTTCCAAGGGGAGAAGGGGAAAATCATGATGGCAACAAGTAACATAGTTACCATATTTCTTATAACGAGCGGGAGGAGAATTTAGGCAGTGGCAGATCCAGGCAAGAAAGGCAAGCAGTCAGAGAACATATTCCAGATAATGGACGAGATAGTCCGCCAGCTGAACAGGACAAAAAAGATGTTCCTCCTGATGATAGTCTCCATCGTGGTTGTTGTGCCCGGTACGTTTATCGTTACATTTGCGCTGGCAGGAGGAGAGTCATTCTGGAATGGACCTAACGGGCCCAATCATGCCGGGCCTCCTGATAGCTCTGCCTTTGGCATAGCCCGCGCTATCGTAATCGTGTTCGTGCTTGCATGGATAATCATAGGAGTAAGGCAGTGGTTCGTGCTTTCAAAGTGGACTCAGAGGTACGAGCTGTACAAGGAGCTGCAGAAAAAGATCGACGAAAAGCTGGATTACGACGATGAAAACAAAGACAACAAGGATAACGACAAAACTAGTACGTAATTCTAGTTGGCGCTTTTTAGTTCAGAGTCAAACTTTTGAATGAGGATGCCTGCCCCTAGGCCAAACACTGCTTCAAACGCCGCCTCTATCTTTTTCCTTGAGAGGTTGTCAGGCTCGTAGACAGAGATGCCATGCTCCCTGTAGAGGTAAAATAGCAAAAGATCCTTTGACTCGCCGTCAAACAGGTCAAGGGTATTTTTAAGAGCAGCCTGGACTTTGGTGGCCACAGTGTTGCCCTCGACGGATCTCTTCTTTAGCACTGTCCCTCATACAACGAGTAAACCTTAAAGCAGCTGTGTGTAAAATTTGCGACAACATCCAGATTATATACTATTGTCGAACTTTAACAAATGCACGATGAAGATACTGGTGGCAGAAGATGAGCCAAGCATTGCGATGCAATATGAAATCGCACTGAAGGACAGAGACCACGACGTTACCATTACTTATGATGGCGTTCAGTGCCTAGAAGCGTTTTACAAAGAACTTGAAAAGAACGAGTCCGCGCACAAGGCCAGAAGGCCGCCTTTTGACGCAGTAATACTTGATTATAGAATGCCAAAGAAAGATGGCATGGAAGTCGCCAAGGAGATCTTGGCGATAGAGCCAAAGCAGAGGATCCTTTTCGCATCCGCCTATGTCGTTGAAACTCTGGTTGACTCTGTAAGGAGCCTGCAGCAGGTAGTTGAGCTTATCCAAAAGCCCTTTGAGCTGGATCCTTTCCTTGACTTGATAGAGGACAAGGGCATATTTTCAGAGCTTGAAAAGCTGAATGTGAACGTCAAGGGGATAAAGGACCTCAACCCATCGCACCAGCAGATAAGAGATCTTCTTGAAGGTCTCAAAAAGCTCCAGAAAGGCCGAGCGATCAGCTGATCATTTCTTTTGATTGTTCTATTGGAAGAGCGACCGTAAAGGTAGCTCCGCCTCCAGCGTTGTTGTAAGCATAGATCTCGCCACCGTGGGCACTCACTATAGCCTTGCTGATGAAAAGCCCAAGGCCTGTGCCGTTCTTGTTGGTTTCGCCCACGCTCTTTGTGACAAACTTGCCAAACAACTTTGGGAGCACGTACTCGGGTATGCCGCCTCCTGTGTCGCTAATTTTTATCTCGATCTTGTTCTTGTCAAGAAACGTCCTGCCCTCTACTTTGATGCTGCCTTTCTGCGTGAACTTGATCGCGTTGCCGACAATGTTGGTAATGACCTGGGTTATGCGCGACCTGTCAAGCTCGACTTCAAGCTCCTTGCCTGTTTCGTCGATGACTAGGTTCAGAGTCACGTCTTTTGTCAGGTTTGCCCTTTCAGAATCTGCAACGCCTTCAAGCAGCTCGCTTATACGGACCTTTTCCATCTTGTACAAGAGGCTGCTGCTCTCAATCCTGCTGACGTCCAGGATGTCGTTTGCCAGCTGCTGGAGCCGGCGCGCCTCTCTGAGAACACCATCCCATGCCGCGTCCTGTGTGATCTTGCCCTTCTTTGCAAGTAGTGCAAACCCAAGAAGTGGCTGAATTGGAGTTCTCAGCTCGTGAGATGCAATGGCAATGAATTCATTTTTCAGCTGCTCTTTAAGCTTCAACTCCTCGTTGGCCTTTTCGATGTCCTTCTTTGTCCTGTAAATGTCAGTCTCGTCAACTAGCATGATGCTGCAGCCAACAATATTTCCCTGCTTGTCGTGCAGCGAAGTGGCATTAAGGAGGGCAGGGAAAACAGTGCCGTCTCTTGCTCTCATCCAGATTTCGCAATTCTCGACACGTCCCCTTTTCTCCCATACCTCAAGGTATTCGTGCATGGCAACTAGGCTGTTTGAGCTCACCTGATGAAATATCGGCATACCAATCAACTCCGACTTTGAATAGCCTGTGCGCGTGGCATACATCTCGTTGCAATCAAGGATGGCGCCATCTGCGTTTACTATGCAATGTAGTATTGGGGACTTGTCGTAGAGATTCTCAAGTAACTCTGGCGTCCTTGAATACTCGCCCGACTGTCCTTTCTGGGGGCTGCCAGTATACTTCTGGCTCAATAAGGTCAAGCGAAAAGCATCGAACATTAGTATTGGTGTGTAAATTTATCTACACATCTGCCATTATTACCGCCGGCGGTGCTTTACAGCCACCGTGTATCTGGTTTCGGTCATTGAAAGCAGTGGGTGGAATGATGCAGCATAGCGTAGACAATGTTGCTATACTGCGCCAGGCTATCGATTCCGCAATAGAATCTCTTGGAGGACCCATCCACAAGACCATAACATGGTACATGAATAGCAAAGGCGTCTTTTCCGATTCTAAAAAAATTGACATCGATTCTTTCTACTCGAACCTGAAGGAGCTTGTGGGGCCGGGTGCCGACCTCATAATGGAAGAAACATGGCAGCACCTGCAAAAACAAGGCTTCGCAGGGCATAACTTTGAGCCTCGGTCGTCGCCACTTGAGAAGATCCAAAAGGTCATGAAGATAGGGGAGAGTGCATAAAAATGCAGCAGTCTGTTCTTAACATTGCAAAGGAACGCAGGAAACTGATAATCGGTCTGGTAGCCGCAATAATAATAGTTGACGCGATGGTTTTCCTTACCGCCGGCTCTGACATTGAAGAGTACACCGGCGACATCTCTAGGATAGGCACTGTTGCAGGTGCAGTGGTTATGTCCGTGATAATAGTTAGCAGACAAAAACTCAGCGGGCTGTTTGGGAGGGCATACCTGTCGCTTGCATTAGGGTTGGCGCTATGGCTTGCTGCAGAAGTAATATGGGGATACTATGAGCTCGGGTTGGGAGTAGAGACTCCGTTCCCGTCTATAGCAGATGGATTCTGGATAGCGAGCTATGTGCCTTTTGGATACCACCTTTTTGGCACAGCCAAGTTCTTTGGCAAGGGCGTGAAAAAGTCAACGATAGCAGTAGTATGCGCAGCGGCCGCGATATTCCTGTACTTTTACGTGCAGGCCATAATCGGCGTCTCAGAGCTAGAGGGACCTGATGCGCTAGTGTCTCTGGCAATAAGCATCGCATATCCTGTATTTGACGTGATACTCTTAATCCCGGCCGTCCTGATGGTCACAAACGCTGGAAAAGGTCAGCTTACATCCATCCCATGGATATTCATAGGATGGATATTGATGGCTATCGCGGACAGCCTCCTTGGAATAACCGCCGTCACCAATTTCACGGGAGAAGTATTCCACATCACAATGACCTACAACGCCACCTACCTCTGCTTTACTGCAGGATTGCTGTGGTACAACAAACAGTTTATCATGGACGAGAAAAAACTGGCCAAGTAGCATGTCATAAAATGTACATACAAGCCCTTTTAGGCATAATATTGATACGCAACTGCAAGGATTTGGGAAAATGCCTACCATAACTTCAGAACTGACCCAGCCAGAATTGGAAGCAATACGCGAATACGCCAACCAGTGCGGAGAAACGATATCGGACCTTGTAAGGAAGGCGCTGATACGCGAAGCTACCTTGGCGGACGGTTATGGCACTGATGACCCCCGGTACGAGTACCGGATGGCCGTTTCAGGCAAGGCTTTGAGAAGCAAAGAGCATAAAATAATTCAAGAAAACTACAATAAAATCAGAAAAATTTTAGGCTGGAAAGAAATAAAGCTGTAGGTTCTGGCCACTTTTCTGACAGCTATGACTGCTTGAGGTGTTTTATATTAAAATTTTATAGAGCCAACTATAGTCAACTATCTTTCACTTGCTGTTGTTATTACCTACTAGTTGCCCTCGAACAAGGGGATAGAGGAAGATTGAGTCCGTTTTTGGTGACTGCATTATGATCAATTCAGAACAGATACTTGCTGAAGACCTAAAGCAGATGCTTGCCGACAGGGCAGAAAGACTTGCAAGGCAAAATGATGGGTTTGCCGACGGCTTGGACGAAATTGGGGGATTGCTTGCCCGGTACGATCCTGCGCCTTCGCCCTTGCTAAACGCCATCGACCAAAAGGGCCAAGATTTTGCAGCATACTTTTTTGCCGCATATTCTGACACGCATGATCTGGACAAATCCATACTTGTGTACAAGGCGGTAAAATCGCTTGTCAGGTACATCCTGTTGATGGACAGGTACTATGAAGTGGGCAACAAAAAGTACGAGAGGATTGCCCGAGGACTGATGCAGACCATC
Source organism: Nitrososphaera sp. (assembly GCA_023252395.1). Lineage (GTDB taxonomy): Archaea > Thermoproteota > Nitrososphaeria > Nitrososphaerales > Nitrososphaeraceae > Nitrososphaera. The sequence continues at coordinate 5,614 of JAJPDY010000019.1, forward strand.
AAGAAGTCGCATGACGGGCACCTGAAATATTCAATTGATTTTGCCATAAAGCAGTTCTGGCCATTCTGGGATTTTGAGCAGCTGATAAAGAAGCGCATGATAAAGGGACACGCCTTTACGGTCAATGAGCTTAGGCATTTCAACCTGTTCAAGTCGTCAGATGCGCCGATAATATACGCCCGCGTTTTGGATAGCGAGCTTCATAATTTCAATCCAAACATCGCCACTATCATGCATTACAACCAGGCGCTCTTGGACATACAGGATGACTTTGAAGACATTGAAGAAGATGTGCAGGACATGATGCCCAACATCTTTATCCTGGCCGCAACAGAGCATACTTCATATTCAAAGATCCTGAAGAATCAGGATCACGCAAGAAAACTAATAGTTGGCAACGGAGCGCTGGATTCTGTCCTCTCAATAATCGAGCAGTACAACAAGCTGGTAAAGGAGATTCCGGTCCCGCAAAACTTTGCCTTTCTGAAACACCTCTCAAGAGACTATACCAACAAGCTGCTAGGCACGCTAAATGTCATACCAAAATGACTCGCGAAACAATCAAGAAGTATTTTAGATTCGTCCAGGCAAACAGGCCTGCCTACTTTAATTTCAACAAGCAGCTGGTTCTGGGCGAGCTTGCCGGCTTTTTTGCCGGTGTAGGCGTTGCAGAAGCACTTGCTTTTACAAAGGACGAGCTTGCGATTTCAGTGTCTTCCGGCGCCGCCGACTATGTAGGTTCAACTCTTGGGTTTCTCGCAGTTTACTACCACGACAGCAAGTTGCAGTACCGCGATCTGCCCCAAAAGGCGCGGTTTAAGAAAATAATGAAAAATGCGCTATCCCTCTGGCCCTCAGTCGCAGCTGCCGACGTTGCAGTCATATTTGCAAGGCCGTACGCCCATTACCTTCTCCTGCTCTCAGGTCTTGAAGCGGGCATCGCTGCGACAATAGCACACTTTATTGCGGTTGGCGTCTTTAACGGCATCGCCGTGCTGTCAAGAAGCATAATTGATTATGCGCAGAGCAAAAAACATTGTTAAAGCGTCCGGTATTTTTGCAGCTTTTTTAGCCCTTCGAGAAGCGACTTTATTTGGTCATGGGTCGGGTTGACCACTTTGATGGCCTCGATGCTCACGCCCATCTTTTTCAGTTCGTCATAGATCTCCTTGTCTTCTATGGTGTTCACAAGCCTGTTTGCATCGAAGGGCTTTTGGATAAGTTCGACTGCCTGCTTTAGCTCTTTTATAGAGTCCATCAACGTTTCTTTGACGTATGCCGAGGCAAACACTATCCTCTGCTGCGGGTTTAGCGCCAAGATTTCCCTTGCAGCATCCATCCCATCCATCTTGGGCATCCGATAATCGAGAAGCACAACGTCAAAAACCCTCAACGGCTCATCTGCCTTCCTTTCGACCTCTGCTTTCTGGGCTTCGGAAGCATAGATTGCTACGCAATCCTCGCCGTTGCCTGTGAGCGTGACTTCGTGACCCTGCCTTTCAAGTACCATCTTGTAGGTCAGAGCAATGTCCGGCTCGTCTTCGGCAATGAGCACCCGCAACTGCCTTTCTTGAGGTTCTGTAGAGTTAATCAGTCTTGTGAAACTTTTGAGCGCGACGATTGCCAATAGAAAACTTTTAACCCTTTTCGATGTACAAAGTATTGGTAGCTTGGTCCAGATCGACGAGGACATTATACGGCTGATAATAAAGCAGGGAAACGTGGTTCTTGTGGGCAGCGTCAACGCAAACGGTGTCCCAAACATTTCCCCGCGCTACGTCCTCGGGATACTCCAGAACGAAAGGCTGCTCTTTGCCGACGCCTTTGAAAACAAGACGTTTCACAACATCAATGCGTGGCCCAAAGTAACTGTTGCAATTTTTGACAGAGACACGCAGGGCGGGTACCAGCTGAAAGGCGACGCAGAGGGCGTGAGTGACCCAAAGCTGGTCTCTCAGGCAGAAGCCAGGCTCAGAGAATATGGCATTGACTTTAAGCCAAAGAAGGTATGGACGCTTGTCGTCAAGGAGATATACTCGCTTGAGCCAAGCGCAAAATCAAAGTCGCCGCTTGCATCGTACTATTCATGATCCTTCTCTGCATCAGGCTTTTTCCTTCCTGTTTCCCACAGAGCCTTTATCATCGCCATAAGTGTGTCCAGTTCCTGCTGGTCCATTTTCTCGATTTCGTCAACTTTATTCTTGACAAGGCTCTTTGCTTCTTCATTGACTGGGCGATAGGGCTGGCGCTCTTGGTGCTTCTTTGTCCTTGCCTCTATCAGGGCCGCGCCAAGTCGCGAAGTAACCACTGCCAGCGTGCCCATGCCCGTAATCATCAAAAGAGCGCCAACTATTCTTCCCTCAACTGTGACTGGGACAATGTCTCCATAGCCAACAGTAGTTACAGTCACTATTGCCCACCAGAACGCGTCGCCAAGGTTGGTCATCTTGGAGCCCGGGTCATTTGATTCGACAAGAAATGCCGCAATCGCTCCGATGACAATGATGCCGCCAGTTATTATGAAAATTTCTACCAGCCTGCTTCCTTCAAAGATGGCAGTCGTCCGAAAGAACACGTGCACTATCCTAAAGACCCTGATAAGCCTAAAGGTCCTGACGGCCGCCCCTACCAAGAACTGCGACTCGATAAACACGAACACAAATACCGGCAGCATGGCAGGTATCTCGTACCAGTGCTTCAGGATGAATCTGGCACCCTCGTTTGACTTTTTGTACCTTTTGTAAAAGTCGGTTGCAAGCACTGCTACTACTCCAGTGTCAAAAACATACACGGTATTTTTCTGAAAATCGTCAAGCGCATAAGAATAATCGATTAAAATCACGAATACAGAGATCGCAGACAGTATGGAAACTGCTATTTCCGGCCTAAAGTTCACAGGAGTCTTCTTGAATATTCTTTCTAAAAAGTCTTCATGTACTAAGTTTTGTCTGCGGTAACAAGGTAAAACGAGACTCCAAGGTCGATGAACTTTATGTTCGTGAATTTTGCTTGTTTGAGGAGCGTAGTTATCTGCCTCTTTGTCATGAATTCATGACCTTGAAGAACAAAGTCCAGCTGCATGGTCATGATCATCTTGTTCTCTTTGCATGTCTTGCATCCTTCCGCCTCTGTCAGCAACCCCTCCAAAATTGCGACGCTTCCGCCCTTTTTCAATGCCCTGTAGCAATTCTTCAAGGCTTGCTGTTTATCGTGCATCAAGTACAGCGATTCGCCAAGATAAACAAGATCAAACTGCTGCTGAAAGTCCATGGTTTCGCCACTTGCGCGAAGGATTGTGACCTCCATCTCTTTCTTGGCTCCCTTTATCTCGTCAGCATAGGGGTCTATCCCGGTAAATTCAGACCGCGGATACGCGGCATGCACTCTTTGCATGAACCTTCCAGCGCCGCACCCGACATCTAAAATTCTGCACCCTTTGAGCAGCATCTTGTGCAGTTTCTTGTCGCCAGTCTTGATGGCGCCAAGGAAAGCGTAGTGGTCCCACGAAGTCACCTCTTCAAATGCCTTTATCGTATTGGCAGATGATGGAGGTTTTGCCTTGCCAGACGAGAAAAGGTCGCCAAACGAGCTATACTCTAGGCTCCTGAGAGCAGAATAGGTAAATTGCCCTGCCACATAGTATGGGCTCTGCTCGTCTAAAACAAGCTCTTTGACCTCTTTAGGCAGAGCCACCCGCCCGTTTTTCTCGGCAAGATATCCGAGGCAAACAGCCGCCGAGCACCACGCCTTGACGGCAGGGGCAAACATGTGCGCTTTTCTGGCAAGAACTTGCGGAGAGACAGGGCGGCCAGACGAAGCAATAAGCCTGAAAAGATTGTTCTGCCTTCCCAGATATACTATCCATACGGCATTAAACCCAATGGCATATGCCAATGACTTGTGGAACAAGGATGCAATCTTGTGCGAGCGCATATTATCAATGGCAAGCCCTGATGCTATTTAGCATTCTGGTTACTGGCGCACCTTCTTTGCCAGGCTGCTGCCAAGCCTCTGCAGGGCAGGTGACATGTCGCCCTGCTCTATCCTGACATCCAAGATCGAATAGCCTTCATGCTTCCAAGCGGCCGTAAGTGCTTCGTCAAGCTGGTCCTCTGTGTGGACGTCAAAGCCCTTGCCGTTTCCGCCGATCAGTCCAGGAATTGCGCTGTACTGCCACAGCTGCAAGTCGTTGAACGGACCATCAAGCATCGGGCGCTCTGTTCCATAGCCGCGGTTGTTTATCACGATAATGATAGGGTTGAGGCGGTAGCGCGCAATGGTAGAGATTTCCATCCCAGTCATCTGAAAAGCCCCGTCACCCACAAGCACTATTGGCCGCAGCCCAGGGTTTGCCATTTGGGCCCCTACTGCGGCAGGCACTGCAAAGCCAAGCGAGAGGTAGTATGCAGGTGAGAGAAACTCGGTGCCTCTGTGTATCACAAGGTCTGACCCACCAAAAAGGGCGTCGCCCACATCTGCGATGACTACCATATCGTCAGTAAGGAAGCAATCCAGCTTTTGGAACAGCCGCGCAATGGTGATTTTGTGGCCACTGACCGGCGAAAAGACGCCGGTGTCAATGTGGTTTATTGCCGCAGTAAATGGGCGGATAGAGTCGTACTCCCGCGGCCGGAGCTTGGCGTCAACTAGGCCGCGGAGAAAATCCTGCAGCCGCACATCCTCGTACGTGTGGCGGCCTATCGAGAGCTTTTCGCTTGTAATGTTGATGGCCTTGCCCGTGTCAATCTTTGACGTGTAGATGCCAAGGTCAACGTCTGTCAAAAAGGCGCCGAGCATTATCAGACAATCGCTTGACTCTATGTAGTCCCTCACGTAGTCATGACCCATCGCGCCTTCGTACAGCCCGAGGTAAAGAGGATGGCGCTCGCTTAACACCGACTTGCTCAAAAGGAGCGCAGCCACCGGGATATTGGTGCTTTCTACCAAGTCGAGCAGTTGCTGCTGCAGGCCAAACCTGTGCAGCTCCACTCCGGCAATTATGATCGGCTTTTGCGCGCTGTTTATCATGGCGGCCGCTTCTGCAAGCGCCTCATGAAGGGCGGTCTGGTCGCTTGGCTCTTTCAC
>JAJPDY010000151.1 GCA_023252395.1 Nitrososphaera sp.
TCATTTGATTACCATGCCTCCGAGCACTTCGTACATCTTGGCAGCCACTCTTGCAAGCTGGTCTCGGCTAGAGCCATCGATGACTTCGGCTTTGCGGCTCGCCTTTGCCTTTGGAATGCGCTCAACCTTGTAGACGATTGTTGGCGAGCCTGGAAGCCCCACAAGTTTCGGGTCCACTCCCAGCTGCTGCGCGTTGAATACCTTCAGGTATTGCTTGTAGTTCTGGGCTCGCCCCTTTGCCTCCTTTTGGTATTTTTCAAATGCAAGCCTCTGTGACACGGTGTTAAATGACGCCTTGTACGATGGATCTATTGCGATAAACACTGGCAGCGGCGCTTCCACTTCTTCAATAATGTCGTAGAATCCCTGAAGCGATATCATGCGCCTTGCCCTGACTGTCCTGTTTTGCATGTCGACGTCGTAGTCTATGACGTTGCCAAGGAAGGTAAAACCAAGCTTCCACGCTGTCTGGGGCCCTGTTTGGCCTGTCTCTCCGTCTGACGCCCTGTGGCCGGAAAACACGATGTCCATCTTGCCTCCATCCACTTTTGAAATGCCCGTCTTGAGCACTTCGGCTGTCGCAAGCGTGTCGGCGCCGGCAAACATTCTGTCGCTGTACAAATGCAATTCGTCGGCGTCACAGAGCAACTGCGCCTGTTGTAACGCCACGTCAGCGATGGGTGGACCCATGGTGGTCACTGCGACACGCGCATCATGCTTGACCTTGGCGTAAAATGCGGCGCTTGACGCTACGGCGCTGTGGGGCCCGAGTATGCTCTTTGTCTCTGCCCTGTTCAGGGTGCCGTCGGCATTGTAGCTGACGTTGCCTTCTGAAAAGTCAGGCTCTAGCTTTACTATAACGGCAACATTGAGGTTTGCCAATTGGCTATCACCTTTTATCTCCATTGGTTGCCTTTAAATGGTTTGTGAAGAAAAGTTATGCGGCAACCATCCGTTGTGCAGGTGTTGCCTTCAATTCCTCATAGGCGGTTCTTATTTTCCCGTAGAATTCTGGCATCTTGGGCGGAAGCATGGTATATGCGATGTAAAAATCCTCAGCCTCCCGAGTGTAGCGCCTTACCTTGTTGTGCCCGGGCATGCGGTTGATAAAGAGCATGTTGTTGAGCCTGTCTGCCAGCTTTATTGCCTTGACATCGTATTCAGAGTCAAGCAGTATGTCGCAGTACTCTTGGAAGCGTGCAAGCTGGCGCTCGATTTCGCTAGAGCCGGGATAGTTTTCAAGCGGCTTTATCTTGAGCCCGGTGGCGATGTCGCGTATCTTGCTTCCAAACCTGTACGCAAGATAGGCTTCAAAGCCATATGATTTTGATTCATGCAGGTTCAGTATCCTGTCGTCGTCCTCCATCACGTCGTGCAGTATTGCCGCTACAATTTCGACACTCGTGATGTTGCGGTTTGCCGACCGGTAATGTCTTACGACGTCCATTGCAACTGGCCATGTGTGAGTTTCCAAGAAAGGCGAGACGCCATCTTCGCGCAAGAGCCCCGAATGGACTTCCTCGGCCATCTCTATTGCACCTTCGATATAGTCGTCGATCCTCACGCGGGCTTCATTTTGCAGAAAAGCCAGAAACTCGTTTTTGCTTACTCGAGGGACATCGAGCTTTTCCATGTCATTATAGCGAGAGGGTTAAACAAAAGACTTGCTGTTTGTGCTTGTAGCATAATGGAAAATTATCAAGATTTTGACGTATGCACTGCGCAGAATTGAAATAATTTGCAGAAGCGCAGGACAGATAAATCTACCCATAGGCATATTATAGGAATCATGGTGCCACTGTACTGGGTTTACCAGTATGATTGAACCTTCGGCGTTTCTGGCAATATTCCCGTACGCGTTCATTGCCAGCTTTCCCATCCTCGGAGTCATTCTAGTCACAAAGTGGGAGCTAGATGCCAGAAAGCGCAGAAAGCAAAGCCAGAACAAAAATCGAGATCCGATGGCTCGATAGTGGCACTAGGCAGAAGCGACTTTGTATTCCGGTCGCGTTTCAACAAGCCTTGTCTGTCTACGGGCGCGATGTCTGCTGCGGTGTTCATATATCTGAGCTATGAAAATAAAACTGCCAAGCGCAAATAGTAATGAAACTATTCCCCATACAATATTACCTGTCGCAAAGTTGTATGCCGCGACTGCAACACTGATCCCAAAAAATAACCACGCGATGTGCAGGATATGCCTTCCTATCATCAGGGCTATTTCGATAAGGCGAATTGCCCTTTCAATGTCATCCAGCTCTTCATTTTGCTCGGCCATGCTATACTGTTACCTGCACAATAGAATTTTTAACGGTAGCATTCTGTCTGATATCTAGGATGTCTGCAATATTCATGTGACTATACTGGCTATGCAATCCTCTGATACTCTGCTTTTACCATTGTCATAATCAGGTCTCCGGCCACCTCAAAAATCTCCATGACAGTGTCTTCAATTTCTTTTGGGGTGATTGGCCTTGTCTTGCTCTGGAGAGGAAAGCCGTACTTTTTTTCAACCTCAAGCAGGATCAGTTCTTTTGATTGCTCGCCCAAGATATTCAGGACCTTCAAAAACGCGGACAGAAATAGGCTATTCTCAAAAGTTGGATCGGTTGATACTGTTTCCCGGTCCTGATTCAACGTGTATCATTGAGAGATATATGAGATTATACTATGGTTGTACTTTTAACTACATACAAAGCTGTAGTCGACATTTGTCTATTTCTTTTGAGGAGAAACAAAAACATTGCGCATCATTAGTGCATACGGTATAATTACATCCGGCAAAGCAAGATGTCGGAAATGGAAACATTGGCGCTAGACTTGGCAGACATGATCCAACGAAATAACCGCAAATGCCCAAAATGCGGAAGCTACAACTGGATACAATCTAGCTACTGTAAAAAGTGCCT
>JAJPDY010000020.1 GCA_023252395.1 Nitrososphaera sp.
AATGTGATAATTGATCAGGACGCGGAAGTAGAAGAAGGGACGGTGCTTGATGCGAGAAACGGGGGGATATACATAGGCCCGGAGGCGCACGTCGCCCCAAGCAGGATAGCCGGCCCGGCATACATTGGCGGCAAGACACAGGTAAAGCAGTTTTCGATAATCGAGTCGAGCTACGTTGGATACAACTGCAGAGTTGCCGGCGAAATTGAACATTCCATAATTTCTGACCACACCAACAAGGCGCACGCAGGCTTTATTGGGCACTCGTACGTGGGCGAATGGGTCAACGTCGGCGCCATGACCACGACTTCTGACCTCAAGATGACTTATGGAAGCATCAAGATGAATTCTGCCGCAGGCAAGAAAGTTGACACGGGCCAGAACAAGATAGGATCGTTTCTTGCAGACATGTCCAAAACGTCGATCGGTACGCTAATTTACAGTGGCAGGCGGATTGGCGTTTCTTCGCACCTGCACGGCCTTGTGGCGCAGGACGTGCCAAGCTTTACCATCTATGGAAGCAGCATCGGCGCAAAGAACGCAGAATTGGAGCTTCATTCCGCCATAGAGACTCAGAGAAAAATGATGTCAAGGCGCGGCCAGGCGATGAGCAAAGTCTATGAACAAATGATAAAGGACATCTTTGCCATGACTTTTGCTGATCGCAAGCGCGCCGGCGTACGCAAATCCAAGTTTGCAATGTAGTTACAGGTAGTCTAGACCCTGCTTTTCCTTCCAGAGACCGAGCCTCTGGTGGAGCCAAGGGTAAAAGTTGGCGTCGCCGTTTTCAAATTCTTTTTTGATTATTCTGATGATGTTCTTTGACACCTGGCCCGGCCTGCCATAGATCTGCTTTTTCTTTCTCAGCCTCATGCCAAGGCCGCTGCCCCTGTCATACGCTTCGTTGACCATTGAAGATATCCAGCAAGGGCTCAGTGGCGGGACAAGCACGTTGCTTTTTGCATCAAAAATCGTTTCTGGCCTGTCGGTGTTGAGCCTAACGGTAAGCGATACTACCTTTGGGAAGTATAGCAGCTCTTCCTGCATCGATCCCGAGTCAGTCATTTCTGCCCAGCATCGGCCGCTGTCAAGGAATTCAATGACGTTGGCATACTCTTTCCATAGCGGAGTTATCAAGAATTTGTCGGGGTGTTCCTCTGCCAAGTTCTGCAGCTTGGATTCCAAATTATACTGCTTAAGCGCCGACGCAGTAGCGTTTAGCATCACCAGAACCACCTTCTTGTCAGTGTTCTTTACAAGATCGACTAGCCCGCCAATTATCGAAGTAAAGCGCCTCTGAGTCAGGTTTTCGCGCCGGTGTATGTCCATCCTTATCCACTCCCCGCTCTCCAGCTTGGGGTACAGGTCAAACACGCTCTGGCGCGGCTTTTGCTTTCTCTTCTGAGCTATTGCGTCGACTACAGAGTTGCCAACCACGTAAACAAAATCCTCAGGGTATCCTTCCCGCACAAGGTTATCCTTATTCAGCTGAGTTGGGGCAAAGAAGAACTGCGTCCCGGCGGAGCATATCCAAGTGTCGATCTGCTCGGGAAACGGCTCTTCCCTTGCCAAGAACCACTTGCCGTCAAACTGGCTGCTGATGAATTTCTGAATGTCTGATTTTGTCGGGTCCTTGCCTACCTTTAGGCGCTTTATCGCCTCTGGGCTCATGGATCTGAGGCCCGCCTCATTCTGCCCCACCTTTTGCCCCATGCCAAAGACCCATGCAAGCGGGGCAATGCCTGCCACCAGCGTATCGCCATGGACTATGGGAAGAAGCGGCTCGCTTCCAAACTGCTTTCTACAGTGCCGGCCAAACGAGCCGAACTTTATTATCAGCTCGCTTGCTTTTTCCATCAAGTCGCCCCGGATCTGGAGGTTGCAGCCGACAAATTCTTGGAGGTTGAATTCTTCGATTCCAAACCCAAGGACGTCGTCAAAGTGCTGTCCCGTGTTGATTACAAACACTGGCAGACCCTCCTTTGCAGCTTCCAGTACAAGTGGCGCCTGCTTGTAAAAGTCCGGCTTTGTGCCAGTCACTATTGAAAGCACAGGGCTTTTTTCCTTCCGCGCCTTGTCAAAAACAGATTGTAGGTTGCCCGATATTTTGATTGGAAGCAGGTTCCGGGACACTTCAATCTCGTTGATGTTGTTTGCTTTGCTCAACGGAGATCATCCAAGTCGGTATGGGCAAACTTTTTCCGGGACATGGCGACAAGGTATCCGCCTGCTGCCACCACGCCTGCGCCAGCTACCATAAAGATGTAGGGCACCGAGTCTATGCCGCCAACAATATACTGCCGCTGTATGTGCGGAACCATTGTAGTTCCAACAGCCATGCCCACAATCATTACAATGCCTGCAGCTATTATAATCAGGCCGGCTGGTTTGTCGCCATGCGTTCTGGAATTAAAGAATACAAAGCCGACAAGCACTAGGCATGGAATGGCCGAGATGAAAATTTCCTGGTAAAGGAGGGCGCCGGGGTCCACTACACGGTCAGGACCTTCTCCATTTGGCCCTATGAGAAAGTTGTAAAATGATAGCAAGATGGTAACAAACATGACAGACAGCCCGAGGGCGGCAATTGAAGTCCAAGTTTCAAGCTTCATTGCTACAGCTCTATCTTTGTGGTTGGTAATTAAATCATGTGGTCTCAGTCTATGCCCATGAGACCGCCAAATTCTTTCCTGCATGCAGAACCTAGTATTTCAGCAGACTTTTCAGGCCGGATGTTGTTTACATAAACTCCAAAGCCCCGCTCAAGGCCAGACCACGTGCCAAGCTGAGGGTACACCTCGATATGCCAGTGGATCTGCCGGCTGTTCTTTTTCTCCGGCGACAGGTGAAATACCAGATTAAAGGGCGCGTCTTTGAGCACCTTTGACATGCCGCCAAGAGTTGCCCTGAGCATCAGCGCAAGGTCGTTTATCTCCTTCTGGGTTATCTTTGAAAATGAAGTGATGTGCCTCTTTGGATATATCCAGAATTCGTAAGGGTATGTTGGGGCCCAAGGGCAGAATGCAAGAAAGCTATCGGTAGCCAGAATTTGCCGCGGACCGCTTGATTCCACGGCGATGACGTTGCACGCAGGGCAGTTGCCGTTCTCGTTCATGAACCTGTGCGAGCCTTCAGCCTCCATTTCAATTACCGGCGGTATCGTAGAGAATGTGACAATGTGGAGGTGGGGGTGCGCTACTTGGGCGCCTGCGCCTGCGCCGCTGTTGATATAGATTGAGACATAGGTCACGCTCTTTTGCGTGTAGAGCCACCTTACGCGGTCCTGTATTACGACAAGCACGTTACCCCACTGCTCGACTGACATTTGCGAGAGGCTCTGCTTGTGATCTGGCGACGCTACTACTATCTGGTGGTAGCCATAGGCCGGCTCGCTGTACAGCGGCTTGTCGCTATAGCTTGCAGAAGAGCTGGTTGCCACCACAGGAGTCTTGCTTTGAAAAACCCTAACAGACCAGTCGTCTATTATGCTGTCTTCGCTGTCTGAGAGGCGCTGGAGCATGCCGTCTTTGACGACAAGCGCGAGTAGCGCCGGCTCGGTCATTGATTCATTGCCGGGACAGTAGGGGCATTTGTCATTGCCCGATGGCGGCTTGTTGTCAGTCACCTGATCCGCGGCAGGCACGACAACAAATTTGTCAAGAACATAATCTTTGCGCAGGTCTCCCAAATCCTTCAGCCTGAAAAACTGCCTCATTGCTTTTAATTAAAGGTTCTGTAAGTTTAGTTGCCAAGCGAAAACTCAAAAGCTTGCATACACCGTTTGCAGATGTATTTTCCGTACCTTGCCGCTCCAAAATCCTCGGTCTTGCTGCCAGAATCATCAAGTACAATGCGCTCGCAGTAGGTGCATTGCTCCAATACAGGATAATTTGGTTGCCTGCTATTAAAGTAGACAAGCAATTAAGCTGCCTTGTTGTTTAACCACCATTGCCACTAGACAGAGATATCAAAGAGCTCTTAGAAACCGTGATCGAGAACGACCTGACAGCCCCAAAGGTTCCCAAAAAACGCGTCCCAAAGCTGAAAAGAGTCTGGAAATGCGACCACGCCCACGATTTCCTCTACGGCCACAGGGCAGGCTATTACAAAGGCTTGGCGGAAGGGCTCGTGCTTGAGCGGCACAAGCGCGAGCTTACAGAAGATGAAGATAATGAGATATTTGAGATCATAGAGCCGTACACAAGAGGTCTGCGGCAATACTTTGCATACTATAAGGAAAAGCGGCGCACGAGAAGACACAAACCTGCTATCTAACCTTATCTCACAAAAAATAAATTGATCGGGGCTGCTTCCGTCGCTGTGAAAGACGTAAGAATAGTGTATGTTTTGCTTGACGGGATAGGAGACCTTCCCCATCCCTCATTGAATGATTTAACTCCACTTGAGGCGGCGTATACGCCAAACCTTGACATGCTGGCAAGAACCGGCGCGATGGGCAGGGTCATAAGCGTCGGAAAGGGAATAGCGCCACAGTCAGACATTGCAGTATTTAACATGCTGGGCTACAGCTTCAAGGACGGAAGCTATGTCGGCAGGGGCGTGATAGAGTCTATTGGCTGCAACATTGACTTTCGCGACGGCGACCTTGCGCTCAGGGGCAACTTTGCAACTGTCGATGACAAGTTAAAGATTGTTGACAGGCGCGCCGGCAGGATAATCAGCCCAGAGGAGGCAAAAGCTGTCTGCAACACCCTGCGCGACAGCATAAAGTTCAGCGACAAGGACGCTTCTGTGGCGCTAGAGCCCACAGTCGCCCACCGCGTCGTGATAAGGCTCAGACATGCAAAAATGAAGCTGTCAGACAAGATAACAAACACTGATCCTGCATATGACAAGGTTGACGGCATGGGCATTGCAAAGTCAACCATTGGCGACATGTACGTGCAAAAATCAGAAGCGCAGGAAGATACCGAGCAGGCAAGAGTTGCTGCAAAAATGCTAAATGAATTCACCGCGCAAGTCGTGCAACTTTTGCGCGACCACCCAGTCAACAAGGAAAGGATGGCTACAGGTAAAAGGCCAATGAACTGCATTCTTGCTCGTGACTCGGGCAACAGGTACCCAAGTGTTGAGCCCATCAACAAAAAGCACGGCATCGAAGTTGGGTGTATAGTTGACATGCCAGTTGAGATCGGTATTTCTAAAGTCCTCAACATGAAGATGTTCAAAGGAGGCGACATCAATGACTACGAAGAGAAGGCAAGAGTTGCTGCAAAAAGCCTAGACAAGGTCAATGCCGTATACGTCCACATCAAAGGCCCCGATGAATTCGGGCATGACGGCGACGCAAGGGGCAAAAAGAAAAACATTGAAGACATTGACAGGCGATTCTTTGGAACCCTCATGCAGGAGCTGAAAAAGGACACTGTAATAGTAGTTTCTGGCGACCACTCTACTCCATGTGTAAAAAAAGGCCACAGTGACGACCCGGTGCCCTTGCTTGTATCAGGCAGCAAGATCGAGCAGGATGGAAGCGCAAGGTTTACAGAAAACTACGGCAAGCGCGGAAGGCTCGGGCTCTTGATGGGCGCAGATGTTCTCCCAGCCGCTATCAAGATGGTAGGCTAGAGCATGTGGATTTTTGCGATATTGCCAGAAGGAAGCGTGAGAAACGAAACAACTTTTTTCATCCTGCTTGGCGGTCTTGCAGCGCTCATTGGCGCGGCTCTGTACTTGAGGCTTAGAAGAAGAGGAAAAGAAGAGCAGTAACTATATTGGCGCTATCACGTACAGGCTTGAGACTAGGCCGATGAGTGTTCCTACTACAGAAGCAGCTGTAGATGATTCAGGTCTTGATGATGGATGGTAGGTATGCACTGACCTGTCATTTTCTTTTTCGCAGGCGCCGCACTTCCATAGCACCGCTTCGTTACAGTCAGGGCAGTACTCTTCTGCAGCCATTTCACTTCCGCATGCTCTACACAGCATATACTGCTCGTTAATGGTCAGACCCCTTTTTAACAATTATCTTTTTTATGCAAATGCTGGGCGCGTCTGCTGCGGCCTGACTGTCACGGTTAGTTTGAAGTAGGTGAGTATGTCCTTGCACCTGTTCCTGATTGTCACTTCTGTAACTCCAGAAAGGCTCGACACATCCCTCTGAAGTATGTTGACTCCAAGCAGCATGGAAGCTATGTAGATGTATGCTGCTGCCAGGCCGTTTGGTGCCTTGCCGTCTGCCAGCATGTGATCGTCAGTCTTGTGCGCAATGTCTATTGCAAGCCTTTCGACTTTTGTGTCGATCTTGGCCATGTTGGCAAGTTTAGATATATAGTGGTCAATTGCCGAGGCAACTGCAAGTGAAGGAGCCGGCTGTGGCGTACTTGCCGCGGCAGGTGTTTGCTGCTCTGTAAAGACGCCCATTTCCATGACCATCATTCTGTAGTATTTTGATGACAACTTTACATTTGACCTGTCCGGGTCTGTCACGCCAGTCGCTTCGACTATTTCTTCAAGTGAGCGCACCACTGAGCACTTTTTGCATGCAAGGTATATTGTGGCGGCAGCCATGCAAGCGATTGACTTGCCCTTTGCCTCATAGTTGCTCTCAAAATTGCGGTAGAGCATTGCAGAGGTCTCAACCAATAACTTGGGAAGCGACATTGCGGCGCACGTCTCATTTATCTTTGTGAGCACGTTTGAGAGGCGGCGCTCTTGTGGGGAGACGATCCTGCTGCGTATGTGCCACTTGCGGATGCTGTTCATGGTCTCGGCCATCTGGTAGTCTATTGATTTGCCGGCGTAGTCCTTTGAGCCGGAAGCGATTTCAGTCCTTAAGCCAAAATCATGCAAAGCAAGGCTGGTAGAGCCGCTTGCCCTCGTGTTCTTGGACTTTTCCTCAAAGTCTGTAGAGTTTGATTCCCGTCCATAATCTTCAACCTGATCCATGACAACGCAGCCGCACCTCTCGCAAATGTATTCGCCTTTGCTGTGATCCTGGATGAGGTTTGCGCTGCACTCTGGGCACTGGGTATAGTATTCTGCAGTAGTCATTTTCTATTACCTTGCCCTCGAACCGCGGCCAGAGCCTCTGCCCTGGCTGCGAGGCGTTTTTGCAAACCCGCCGCTGAAAACCTTGGCGCCAACAAGCCTGCTCGTCCTGTCTGTCATTGGAATGACAGAAGCGTACGGAGCGCTTACTGGACCCAGCAGTTCCACCACTTTGCCCACCCTTTTGCCCGACCCGTCAACGAGCAGCTCGCCGGCTTTCATGCCAGCACCTGCAGCGTTGAGTTTGACTATCAACCTACCACTTTTTGCCAAATGCATTACTTCCCCCATCTCCCCCACGTTGGTAAAAGGCATAATCGAACTACTTGCTATCATTCGCTTCTGTCAATTAATATTTGTATTTCGATAAACAAGATTCTGGCATCGCCCGCCGGAAAAATTTTTTATTTACTTGCCGGCTTTTTGCCTGTTCTTCTTTTGCAGCAACTTTTCAGCGACAGCGTCTATCATCTGGGATTTTTTGACGCCTTCCTTTTTTGCCACCATGACGTAGCCGGACTTTACAAAAGACCTGCGTGGAAACCGCGCCCCGCTGTTTATCTCCTGATCAGAGAACTCGAGACCCGCAGCCTTTGCAGCCTCAGCCAAGTCTTGTACTGTGGGGTCAGAGACAGCCTGATCACGCTTTACTCTCCTTCCGTGGCGCCTCTTGAGGTTCTTGTTAAAGTAGTCAATCCACAGTATAACGTGATCGTAGTCTTTCAATTGCCCCGGTTCCCGTATATTTTGAGGCTTTTATAAACAGTGTCGAGAGCGCTTCACATCTTTGCTTCAGGCCGCACCTGCCAGTGAAAGGCGTCTTCAGAGCTAAACCGGGCCGTACAGGTGTTGCCATTGAGAAGATGATAGGTTATTTCAAGGGTGAACAGGTTTTTGCTGCTTTTTGGAGGCGCAGCGCCGGTCTTCTCGTATGCTCGCGTTCCACCCTCAATCCAGTTTGAAGGAAGGTGGATTTCCCCGGTCCATTTGCCCGTCTGGCGGATATAGGGTACAAGATCGGCAGAGAGGGATGTCTGGTACTTTAGCTGGCTTGTTCCCTGCATCTTGCCAAGGTTTTCCTTCTTTACGTTGTTGACTATTGTGACCGCGGCAGACTTTACTTCTGTGCTTCCGCCAAGGTCGACTGTCAGCAAGAGCCGGCCAGATTCAAGCGAGTTGAGAGATTCGGCAGGAGCCGGCTTGCAAACAAAATCTACAGAATATGGGCAGGATGCCCTGTCTTCCGGATTGGGCCCATCCCACAGCATACTTGCCATACAAGAGAAGAGCCGTATTAGCTCTTAATGGTTGTCGAAAATTATGAGGGTTTGGCTGCAGCCTTTACCAAGACGGCGTTGACTACGCCATTCTGCCCCGGCCTTGAGACGACCCTTGCGGTGCCACTTTCGGTCTCTACAAGAGCGCCCTTGCTGATAACGCCTCTTCTTTCATAGTCCCTGTTTGCCGGATTCTTGGTAACTTTAAGGATCTTGGATTTTGTTACTTTCTTGGATTCTTGATCCACGACGTTGGCAAACTCGGCGGTCTTGAAAGCGGCCTTCACGTTATTGCCTCTTGTCCGGCGAGACACTATCTGGGTAGCGCCAACAACAGCTTCATTTGGATACCTGTCAATCTCAAACTTTCTTCTTCCCCTTGATGCAACCTTGCGGCCGCCAGTCAGCTTGCGCCCTGCAAGGCCCTCTATAGACTTGCGCATACTAGTGCGAGTAGGTAATTTTTCCTCTAATTAAGACTTTTCTGGAGACTGAGGGCCGGCAGGCTTGTTTGTAGTAGCCACCAGCTTGCTTTTCATAGAGTCGAGGTCGGTTATGCCAAAATAGTCCTGAAACCTCTTTGTCGTCCTGTAGACTTTGAGCCTTCCCAGATTTTCATGCTCTATGAACTGCATCTGCTCCAGCTCCTTGACATGAGAATAGACTTGGCTTCCCCGTATCTGCACCAGCCGCTTTGAAGTCACCGGCTGCTCATACGCAATGTACGACAGCGTCTTGAGCGCGGCTGACGGGACAAGAGGGTGCTGGGCAAACTTGCGTATTAGTGGAGTATACTCGGGCTTTAGCTGGAACACGTACGTCCCATCCTCCAGCTGTGCAATTTCTATTGCCTTGAACGCGGATTTTGTTTTCTTTATCAAGTCGCTCACTATCCGCATCGTCTTTTCCTTCGAGTTGGTGCCAGACGCCCTTATCAGCTCGTCGACATTCAGCGGCCTTCCCGCAGAGTAGAGGGCAGCCTCTATCCTTGCTGTCACTTCGTCTTCAGGAAGGGAATCGCGCAAACTGACATTACATGAAAAGAATTGATTTATTACTTTATTGCTGCTGTGCAGGGCTGGGCTGCGGGATAAGGGTTATCTTGACGTCGTCTGACTCGTCTGGCTGGTCAAGCTCGACTTTGCCCTTCATGGCCAGGTACAGCATGGCGATAAAACACCGGGCCATTTCTACAGGCTCCATCTTGGCCACCAGCGTCTTGAACATAAGCAGGCCGTCGGCGCTCACTATGTCAAAAATCATGTCCTCGTACCCCTGAATTATCTGCTCAAACTTTACAAGGTACTGGTCAAAGTCAAAGGTCTGGACAGGCTCTAGCTCCAGCTGCTTTTTCCTTGGCCGCGGGTTTGCAAGCTCCATTATCATGTTCTCAAGCATGTGGAGCAACTCGTCAACCGATACGGGATATGTGGACTCGATCCTAAAGGGCAATTCTACAGGGTTGAGCTGTGGCACCGGCTGCTGGCTGTTTGGGTCGTCCAGCCCCTTTCTTTGCATAGCAATCTTTTCCAAGGCAAATATGCTTTCCACTTTTAGCCGGTATATCATAGAGGACGACACGGCGGCGATGCCGCAAATCCTGAGATCCTTGTTGCCTGTGGCGTTTATCAGCCTGAGGAACATCTCGAGCAACAGCGCCACGTCGACGCTCCAGACGTCCTTCCTGACCAAGGTTGACGGATTAAAGAGGAGGTTCAGCGGAGGCTGAGCTATTGACTTTTTAGTGTCCACTTCGCTGCCTGCTTCCTCGGCCATCCCTGCCTCAATTTGCCCAGCGGTGATATAATACTTGTTTGTAAAGTAAATTTAGTGTACAGGTTAGTTATTCAGTTCTTGTATGCCTCTTGTGGAGGGGCTTGTTTGGAGGGATGTCTGGCTTGGCTCTTCGCCTGAGGCGGATCTGCTGCCTTGGCGATTTTTTGTTGGCATGCTTGTTTTTCTTTGTCTTCATCTAAAAGTGGCGTGGCTGGCATTGCTCTTTAAAGTTGCAGCCTAGAAGATGCCCCTGCAACCGTTAAATCAAATACCACTCAAACAGGCGGCACGGATGAATTACAAAAACCTTCCATGCGGGTGCATGATGCAGTGGGATGACGAAGAGACGGTGCTGGTATTTTGCAACCGCCACACAGTAGAGTATGTACGCTGGGAAGGGACAGACAGAGATTTTATCAAAAAGATAGCCACCCCAAAAGGCGCCAAGATAGACAAAAGATCGCTTGTGGAAATGCAGTAGGAGCATTTATTTTGTTCTTTG
>JAJPDY010000152.1 GCA_023252395.1 Nitrososphaera sp.
CCTATCGTTGGCTTGTCAAGCGTAACTCCAACATAGCACGCCAGCCCGCATTTTCTTGGGTGCAGTTGCCCGTGGCCGTCAACCAGCAGCAGATCGTAACCGTTCTTTAGCGTCTTGATTGTCTGGAAAATTGGCTCTGCCTCTCTCAGCATCAAAAGCCCGGGGATGTAGGGGTGCGTCACTCTAGTTACGGTGTCGACTGATTCCGCGACTTTTCCTTTTTCCATCACTACAGCAGAGCAGTACGCGGTGTCGCCATCGTAGGCAACGTCTACTCCGCAAACGCGCTTGATCTCATCAAAATCATCGTACGCAACTACCTTTTCAGCTATTTCATTCTGCAGCCTGATCGCATCGGCGTACTTCAAAGCTCTGAAGTATCATCGACAATTCTGGCATTTAGCCTTGCAGCTGCTGCAGCCTCTTTCATAAAGTCGTCGGCAACTATGGCCACTTCGTCAAACCTGGCTGCAAACTTGGTTAGCGAGTCTACAAAAGTGGGATAGTCTTGCGGCTTCTGCCCCGTCCTTGTAGCAAGGTTGTGCGACGCGGGGAACACGTCGGATATTTCAGCCGGGATTATCCCAAGGAACGGGCTGTAGCTGCACACCTGCGCGTCCGGGAACTTTTTCACGATCTCGCGGAACCTTCTTGTTGAATAGAACGGGTGGAGCTCGCCTTCTGGGCAGAGGATCAGCTTTTTCTTTGTGGTCTTGAACCCTTCGACCGCCCTCCGAAACCGCCTTGCCTCCGGCCGGTGCTGGTCTACTGGGCCGTAGAAAAAGATCGCCCTTTCCTTGAACAGCGGCGTTCCCTCTTCAAGCATCTCGATGTCCTTGAAAAGCTGGATTGCCTCCATGAGCTTTGGGTGCGCCCTGGCTTTTTGGACCGCGTACTCCCAGAGCCTGCCGTCAATTATCGCCTGCTTTACAGAATCCACCTCTGCCTTGAGGACGTGCAGGTTGTGCTTTGCAACTTCGATTATCCTCTCGTCGCCCTGCATCCCCCGGAGCTCTGGCAGCGTGTGCGAGCTGCACACAGGGCACTGGCAGGGCAGGTAGAACAACTCGTCGAGCCTGACAGTCCCGTTTGGAGTCATGTACCTGCCGTCCTTTGCGTAGAGCATGTAGGAAGCCGAGTCAAACATGTCGCAGCCAAGCGCCACTGCGAGCGGTATTGTCAATGGGTGGCCGGCACCAAACAGGTGCACCGGCTTTGCAGGAATAACTTTCTTTGCGGCAACTATCATTTTTGCAAGCGTTGCGAATTCATAGGCTTCCATCAATTCCACCGGGCTTCCAAGCGCCATCAGCTCAAATCCCATTTTGTCAAGCTCCCTTGCAGAGTGCTCCACCAAATCAGAGTGCTCGGCTCCCTGCACCGGCCCTACCCATATCGCGTCAGTCTCGCCAACGACGCGAAGAGTCTCCTTGCAGTTTTCAAGCGTGGTTGCGACATAGTCTTTTGCGCGCTCGTATTCAAGGCCGTAGCCGGTGGGCTTGTCAAGCGGAATAGGTATGTCGCTTTTTATGTCCTTTTCAAACTGCGCCATCGCCGCCGGCTCTACGTCAACAGAGCCATATTCCAATACTTGGTAGCCGCCAGAGTCGGTCATGACCGCGCCGTCGTATTTGATAATGTCGTGGATTCCGCGCTTGCGAGCCTCGTCGCCGTAGTGGCGCAGCGTGATGTAGGCGTTTGTAATGACAATGTCAAAGCCCATCTTTTTCAGAAACTGCGGGCTTATTGTCTGCCTGACAGGGTGGACGACTGGCACAAAAGCCGGGGTCTCGACAACTCCGTGGGGAGTCTCAAGCCTGCCTATTCTGGCAGCCAGATCCGAGTACCGGACCTCGAACACAACTACTTCTTTGACTCCCTCATGAAATCGTCATAGATCTGCCTGACTCTGTCTGCAGACAGGCCGGAACCTTCCTCGACTCCCGCCTGCGTGACCTTTATCTTGTCCATGACGATTATCGCGCCGACGTCTTCCCTGATCTTGACCAAGCCGGGGAACACCCGCGCCAGCCTCTCTGCGAGGGCCTTAAAGTCAAACGGCTTTTCCATCAGCCTTATCTCTTTTACAAACGCGCCGTTCAGTATAACTTTGAGGATGCCGTGGCCTTCCACGTTGTCAAGCACCACATCAAGTTTTTCGTCAATGCCGGCTAGCGTGCCGTTGTAAACTTTGTTATCTGAAGTTTCCACGGAGACTTTTTTCGAAAGGAACTGGAGCGTCTCCTCTCCGAATTTGCGAACAACAACTGCTGCCATTACCTGAACGATATCTTTGCGGTAATATATATACGAACTTTTAGCTGAGCGTGTCTTGCAGGCGCGCAAGAGCTGCCTTCCAGTACGATCTCGTACGCTCCACCTGCTTTGCGTCGGCGAGCTTGCTGTGCTGCACTGCCGCCTGGCTCTTTGACTCGCCCTTTTCGTAAAAATTCACTTCAATATTTGTACCATCATTCCAAGTTATCCGCATCGATTTGTCCTTTGTTGCCTTGCGGATTGTGAACTTGTCCTTGAGCCACTTGCTTCGCAGTTTTTTGTCGCTCCAGTATTTGTACAAAGTGCCCAATGAGACGTCGAATGTCTTGCTTGCGCTAACAGAGTAGCCGTCCGGCCTCTCGTGCTTTTCGCGCAATCCTCGCTCCTGCTCGTACGTGACTGTAACCATCTGGCACCACCAGCCCGGCACTTTGTGCCTGTCGTAGAGATACTCTGCCATTTCCTTGTGGCTCATTTTAGTCGCGCCTGCCTTGTCAAGGATGGAAAACCACTGCTGCCAGTCCCTGCCCGTCTTTGCCTTGACAGCCGCGTCGCTCATGCGCGCCTTGCCCATGC
>JAJPDY010000153.1 GCA_023252395.1 Nitrososphaera sp.
TAGTACTTGTATTCGATAGCTCCGGGTTCTAGCGGCGTAGTCTCTTTTATCCGAAGTACGTCGTCAAAATTTCCATCAGATGTGTGAACTTTTTCATTTAGGCTTATTATTTCAGCCCTGTCCATCGCTACGTCGGGAGCCGTTTCCTCTTGATATCTCGCACCCAAGAGCACTATGCCGGGCATGAACACTCCAGCTTTTGCGTCGTCTGTTCCAGCATGCCAAGACTCTTCTTCGCCTCCGACAACTTTGCCGTTTTCGTAGATCTTAACGTCTTCTCCAAAGTAAAATACGCTATTTGTCTGCTCACATATCGCAAAGTAGTTGTCTGATATTTCTGCCAACTCTCCGTTGTGAGTCTCTCTTTCTTCTACAACTCTAGTCTGGATGCCGTCAACGACCTTTGTTTCATTGGTAACAGTGATTGTGAGATTGACATCATCGCCTTCATCCTTTCCTGTCAGGACCGACTGGTAATTAGGCTCCAGTATGAAAAACCTGTTCGAGCCAGTTGATGTGAAATTGCAGTCCTTTATGAAGAATTCGTCTGTAAACTGTTGCTCTTTGTGTTTTGAACTTCCTCCAGCTGACGCGAATTGTTGTCCGTTTGCAAGTATCCCTGCCGCAAGTGCGCCTGCCAGAACTGCTGCTAAGACGATGTTTGTTCTTGCGTTCATGTTCAATAAGCGCTTGCAAGATTAATAACAAATGTAGTACAATTGATTAATCTCAAATGCTTCACTAAACAGCATCGAGATACTCTCAGTTAGACGCTTGTACTACATTTGCAACTGACTTTTAGACAAGCGATACCTGCAAAAACTCTATAATTCAGGCGTGAAATTGCTCAGCTGTGCGAAGGGTACAGATCGCAGTAATTGGATACAACAAGGACAGGTGCACCGAGGTTGCAAGCAAGGCGGCGTACGAAGCTGGCAGGGAGATCGCGCTTGCCGGCGCAGTACTTGTCTGCGGTGGCCTTGGCGGAGTCATGGAGTCTGCCTGCAAGGGTGCAAAAGAAAGTGGAGGCACGACAGTCGGCATAATCCCGCAGGAAGAGTTTTCGTACGCAAACGAATTTTGCGATATCGTTCTTTGCACAGGCATCGGCTACGCGAGGGACTTTATCGTGGCCTCTTCTGCCGACGGGATAATAGCTGTCGGAGGCGGAGTCGGGACTTTGATAGAGATGGGAGTTGGCTACATGACAAAAAAGACCATAGTTACAATAGCAGGAAGTGGAGGGGTTGCCGACATGTACGGCGGCAAGTTCCTAGATGAGCGCAACAGGGTGCCGATAATAATAGCAAAGGATGCAAAAGCAGCAGTGCAGGTTATAATGAGTAAAAGCCGAGCTGGCGTTTAAAGACATGCGGCTTGTCCAAGATAGCCATTACAGGTTTGTTCTGTGGCGATCCTGTGCTTTGCCCTTGCCATCGCAGGTTTTGAGCGAAACGCATATTCCGAAGAATGCGCGTTTTACCTGTGCACCTTTGTCGGCAACTGCCACGTCCTAGGACGCAATGAGCCTTTACCCAGTGCGTAGATTCTGCGTGACAGATCGTTCTTGTTTACGCCAGTCGGCATTCTATTATACGACTCGAATGAATTTAAGGCTTGCTGCGAATGCTTTTAGAATTGCAGCTAACCTCGATAGTTGACGAGGTACGGGTCGGGGGAGTAGAATGATCCATACTTGCCGGCCATGTCTTCAAGCGCCTGCACAATATTCTTGGCCCCAAAGTCCTGCACGGTGGCAAACAATTCTTTCTTTAAACCCATTCCTAGCTTGAGCGCCTTTTCCAAGTCTTCCCTGCTGCAGACTCCGTTTGTGATGAGCCACGCCGCATTGTTTGCAGCCACTGCCAACAACTTGATAGGATTGTATTTTGCCGCCTGCTCTTCTGTCAGGTTGATTCGCTCGTACTTGTCGCCCTTGTATTCATAGAATCCCTTGCCTGTTTTCTGGCCAAGGTTCTTTTCGTCAAACAGTTGCTTTACTTTTGGATGCGGGTTTATCACCTTGGTGTCGCGTGAGTGCATCTCCATGGTGGCCTTGTAAATGACGTCAAGCCCCGTATAGTCTGCAAGCTCGAATATCCCCATCGGAAATGACAGCCTGAACTTGACGGCAGAGTCTATGGTAGTCATGCTTGCTGCGTCCCTTTCCTGGCAGTAGACGGCTTCATGTACGAGCGGTATAAAGACGCGGTTTACGATAAAGCCTGCCACGTCTTTCTTGCAGAGCACCGGCTGTTTGCCCACCTTTTTCACAAACTCCATCGCCATGTCGACCATGCCAGTATTTGTCCTGCCGCCCGGTATCACCTCAACTAATGGCATCAGCTGGGGCGGGTTGAAGAAATGCAAGCCTATAAAGCGGTCCGGCCTGCCTGTCAGGGCGGCCATTTCTGTTATCGGGAGCGTGCTCGTGTTTGAAGCGTAGAGTGTCTTTTCTTCCGCGGCGCTATCGATCTCTGCATACACTTTCTTTTTCAGGTTCATGTCTTCTGGCACCGCTTCAATCAGCAGGTCAGCGCCCTTGAGCGCCTGCTTCAGGTCAACAACCGGCGTAATTCGGGCAAATATCTTGTCAGCGTCTGCCTGCGACAGCTTTTGTTTTTCGACCATCTTGTTGAGCGACCATCTTATTTTTTCCATAGCCTTGTCAAGGAACGATTGCTCGATGTCGCGCAGCGCGACGGTGTAGCCTGCCATGGCGGAGACTTGCGCTATCCCGTGGCCCATGATGCCAGAGCCAAGGACGGTTATCTTGTTTATGCCAGAGATCGACATTATGAGGCATACCGGGCGACGGCTGATTTTTAATGTTACTA
>JAJPDY010000154.1 GCA_023252395.1 Nitrososphaera sp.
ACAAGCATGGCGCTTGACCTGCTCTTGCAGTGTTGCAGAGCCTGAAGGCTGATGTCAGAGCCGGCGACATCTTGGAAATTTTTTTCAAGTACCTGAAGCAGCACGCCCGAGCCCACCCCGATTTCAAGCGCTCGCCTGCCGCGATATTGCATGATGCAGTCGGCCAGAAGGAATGTATCGTCAGAAGGAACGTACATTTTACATCGACTCTACTATTTTCATCAAGTCGCTTGCAGCCAACTGATCTATTCGCTTGTCTCCAAAATCGGCTTTTATGCCTGCCCTGGCTGCCACTGTCGAGGCTTTCTTGTTTCTTTTCGAGAAGAGCAAATTGAGGTTCTTTATCGTCTCTTTTGTGATTCTGCTAGTAGGGATTACCCTTAGCACTGCTGACTCTACCCGCGGCTGGGGCTCAAACGATTTGCTATGTACTTTGAACAGTTTTTCAATCTTGAAGCAATAAGAAGCAAGAGCGGAAATTGCGCGGTAGTTTTTGTCGCCCGGCGCGGCTGCAAGTTTGTCTGCAAATTCTTCCTGCACCATGACTACTGCCCTGTTGAATTTCTGCATGGCGAGCCATTCAAACGCGTCCCTGCTCCGCGAATATGGAAGGTTTGAAACAAACACGTCAAAATGCAGGTTCGCGGTCTTGAATAGGTCTGCGTTTACAAGCTCCAAGTTCTGGAACTTTAGCTGCTCCTGTGCATGGCTGAATAATTTTTTATCGACTTCAAAAGAAATAACACCTGCCGCGCGCCTGCACAGCTCTGCAGTAAGGATTCCATAGCCTGTGCCTGCCTCGCATACCGTTTCGTCCTTGCCAATTCCTGCTGCGTCAACAATTTTGGCAAGCACCTTGCGATCAACAAGCATGTGCTGGCCGAGAGTCCTGCGCTTGTCTGGCATTACTTTCTTACAAAGAGGTTCATTCTGGCCTGCCCCATTATTTCTTCAATTATCCTCTTGGCAACAAGCTTGGCAGGTTCCCTCAGCCCGACCCTTGTCTGAATGTCCGCGAAATTCTCGAATTTTTTCTTGTCCCTTTCCTTGATTATTGTCATCATGTACGTCTTGCCGATGCCGGGGATAAGCTCAAGGGCGTGTATCCTGGGTGTTATCGGCTGGGACATGTTGATGTAGTCGATAAAGCGCTTTTCGTTGGCAATCACTATCTTTTCAACGATTGGTGGAAGCTCGTTCTTTGCCGTCTGCGAAACGTCGTTGTACTCGAGCCGTCCAAGGACGCTTGCCACCTTGTCACGCCCTTCGCGGCCAATGTAAAGGCGCTCGCCTATCTCGACGTTTGCATTTTGTACGCCGAGCAGTTCTAAAAGTGTCAGCCTCTCCTCGCCTATCGCCTGGATTATCACGCCTTCGCGGCCCCTTACCGTTATGGACTTGCCCCTTGGAGTAAAATCAAGAACATAAGCGTACTCTTCGTATTTTCTGGGCTGGCCGTGATCAGCGTGGCTGGCTGCAGGATGCTGTCCAATGTCCTGTGGCGAGGGTGTTGGTGGTTGTCCTGACAATGTTCAATCCCTATTATGCAGAGAGTATGTATTTAACTTTGAGTCTCGACTTTCAGGATGCTCAGCATCTTCTCAAGCGTCTCTGTGAGGATCAGTTTCTTCCATCCAAAGGTAAAAGCTCTTAGCTCCTCAAGCGATGTCGGCAGTATGTTCACGATTTCAACCGCCTCTTCCTCTGTCAGGTCGCACTCTTCTACCAGCTGCCGGACCATCTTTTGGGCTTTTTTTGAATCGACCTTGGCAAACTTGCTGACATAATCTGATGTCCACCTCTGGATCTGGTCCATGTCGTCAGGCTTGACCGATTCCAGGATTTCTTTGACGTGCGGTAGCGTGATTATCTCTTTCTTGATTATCTCTGTCATTCGCTCTTGGCACCTGCCACTACTGAACCGCCCATGAATGGCTTGATGTGGTTGAGCCGGGTCTGCAGTATCTTTTTCTTGTCTCCAAACACTACTGCGACTCTCAGGGTGCGCTTGCCCACTCCTTCAACTACCCCTATCCTGCCGTGGAACCTCCGGTGCGGGGTGGTGTCGTGCTCTCGTGGGTCAACGTCTACAACAACCTTGTCTCCAACCTTGTAATCATGAAGCAGATATGATATGCCCCTGACAACATTGTCCTTTGTCAGTATCGAGCGGGCCTTTCTTCGTGTACCGTGTGATCGTGGCATAGGAGGTCACTGCCATTAGCCTTAATTTAATATTATCTACCTTCGTTGACGTCTGAAATCCCGCGCTCTGTCAGGGTGAACAGTATTTCCCTCTCTGCATGATAGGGGCTGTCGACCATCCGCGCTATCCTGTTCTTGCCCGAGCGCTTTAGGTAGATCCTATACGTGCTCGTGTGCGCCACCACGTTGCCGCCAGTCGGCCGGGCAGTGTCGCCAAAATACGCGTCAGGCGACGCCTGAATCTGGTTTGTCACAAGCACCGCCACTTCGTACGCTTCTGCGATTCTTACCAGAATGTGCATGAACTTGTTGAGCCTCTGCTGCCGCTCTGACAGAGTTGCGCGGCCAAGAAACTCGGCGCGATAATGCGCAACCGCAGAATCCACTATTACCAGCTTTACGTTGTTGTCTTCGATGAAAGAGCCTGCCTCTTCGATGATAAGCTCCTGATGGGCGCTGTTGTACGCCTTGGCCACTATAACATTTTCGAGCGCCTTTTGCGAATCAAAGTCCCTTGCTTTTGCTATAGAGACTATTCTTTCTGGCCGGAACGTGCTTTCGGTGTCGATGTAGATTGCCTTGCCTGCAAGCCCGCCTGATTGCACATCCTGCTGTACCATGACGCAGAG